>NZ_JAPEPM010000010.1:0-64224 GCF_026340105.1 Streptomyces sp. NBC_01433
ACTCCCACGGGGCGCAGGCACGCGTGGACGAGTGCCGGTCCGTCCAGCCGAACCATCCGACCCAGACCTGCGTCACCGAGGCGTTCGCCGACGAGTGGGGCGCGGCCCACGGGTGCAGCGGGTCACGGCCGGAAGGGACCGGCTCGGAGCTGGGCAGGCGCAGCACCGCGTGCGGGTAGCGGCGGTTCGGGCCCATGAAGTCGGGCTCCTCGATCACCCGCCGGTCCGCCAGGAGCGCATCAAGCCGGTCGAGGACGGCGCCGCGCTCGGGGCTGCCGTACTCCCCGGCCTCGGCGGCGTAGAGGACCTGGCGGTCGCACACCGAGACCACGGCAACGCCCTGCGCCTCCGGGAGCGAGTCGGGTTCGACGTCCACGACCAGGAGCACGGCGGCCGGGTCGACGACCAGCTCACGCGCGAGGAGCTGCGCCTGGTCGTGCTGCTCCCACAGCGTCATCGCGTACCGGCACGGGTCGCAGAACCTCCCCTTCCCGAGCGGTTCCGTCTCCTCGGCGCCGCACCGCCGGCACCGGTACTGGAGTTCACGGGCCCGGTCGAGGACGGCGCGCTGCGCGGGCGACACCGAGCGCTTCGGCACTGCGGCGCTCTCCTCGTACAGCGGGGCGTACGAGTTGCCGTGGTAGAGGATCTGGCCGACCGGGTCGGACCCCGGCTTGAGGCCCTGGCGGTCGAGCTGGGTCTTGGTCTGCAGACCGTCCGGCACCAGGGCCCAGTCGGTGTACCGGGTGAGACCGGGAAGTGGCGGGATGGAGCGGGGCAAGGTGACCTCCTGTGAGTGCTTTTGAAGCGAAGGTAAGGCGTAGATCCTGAGTGCGCAACAACCGTCAAACGCTGGTTGACCTGCGCTTTTCCTGCGCGGTATCTAGCTTGCTTGAACACTTTTCCGCAAGCGGAAAGGCTAGCGGCTTAGCCAGCACGGATGGAACCCGTGAGACCGTCGTACGTGTGCGCGGTCGCGCGAGACTGCCAGCCAGCACCGGAGACCATCCGCGCGCACTATCTACGCCTCGCTGGCCAAAGAGCGGGTTTTCGAGGCTGGAGAGGCTGGTGGGGCTGGTGGGGCTGGTGGGGCTGGAGTTTCCGCGTGCGGGAATGCCAGCGGATAGGCCCGCGTCCTCGTCCGGTTTCCCGCCCGGGTGGCGCCGTGCTCTCCGGCCGGAATGGCTCGGGGTATCTAGCTAGACTGCGCGCCATGTCGGTGATCCCTTTCGTTGTCGCGGTGGAGCCCTGGGACCTTGAGGCCCTGGATGAGAAGGTCTCTGCCGGGCGGGCGTCAGAGCTGGCCTGGCTGAAGAAGGCCCGGGAGGACGAGGGCGTGCGCTTCCTCCGGGGCAAGGCGCAGAGCGAGGCCCGCGGCCGGGTGCGGGCGAAGTTCGCCGCGATGCGGGCGAAGGGGAAGCTGGCCGGCACCCGGGACCTGGTCGTCGCGCGTGCCGTCCGTGCCGAGCTCAAGACCCAGGCGTTGGACGGCCCGTACGAGCCGCTGCCCAGCAAGGACGCCCGGATGCCGGGGCGTCGCGTCGGCACCGGCCCGAGCCACTACGACCGGTTCGGCCACGAGAAGACGAAACTGACGGCCCGGATGGCGGTGCGCCTCCCCGCCGATCTCGGCGAGCAGCTCGTGCGCGCCACGTACTGGACGAGCGCCCCGGCCGTGAAGGCGCTGTGGGAGTGGCAGACCAGGTGGGGAGATGGCCCCGAGGTCATCTTCCGCGAGGCCGAGCGGCGCGGCGCGGTCACTCTCCTCGACGTCTGGTGTGCCGCGATGGCGTCCCGGCCTGACGCCGACGCCATATTCGAGAAAGCCAAGCTCCGGGCTCAGATCATCACCACCGGCGACATCTTCCGCGCCGCCGTGAAGCGCACCATTCGCTGACCTGCCGCGCCCTTGGCGGGCCTGCCTAGGGAATCGCGGTCTATCTGGCTAGATAACACGGGGACTCCTCGCGCCTTTGCTTGCTTTTCCGCAAGCCGAATCACAGTCGGGAATGCGTGCGGGTCAGCTTGCGCTTAGCCTCGCCGGTCGACAGGCTTCGCCCTACCTGACATGGAAGGGAGGGCCGATGGCCGTAGAAGGACTCGACACCGTCGCCGAGGTCTCGGAGAAGGGCGGGGTCGGTAAGACGTCGGTGACGGCGGGACTCATCGCGGTCGCCGCCGAGCTGGGCTTGCGGGTCGGCGGCGTGGACCTCGACCCGCGGTCCACGCTCACCGACGAGCTGGGTGTCTCGGAGCCGAAGTTGTCGGTGAACGACATCTACTACGTGGACCGGGAGAAGAAGCCGAGGGACCCCGCCGAGATCGCGCGGGACGTCCTGGTGCGCGCCGGCAAGGAGTGGCCCTCGAACGTCTTCCTCCTCCCCTGCGTCCGGGAGTTCGGCAACAGGGAGACCGACCCCGCCACCGGGATGGAGTTCCGCCTCAAGCGCGCCCTGTGGGGGCTGCGCGACCTGGTCGACATCATGTTCCTCGACGTGCCGCCTCGACCTGGCGGCAAGATCGGCGGATCGGCCCTGCTGGCGACGAGGAAGGTACTCATCCCCTCGACCCTCCTCAACGACGGGTGGCTCGGCGCCACGGAGGCCATCCGGTCCATCGAGCACTACAACATCCCCGGCGGCCTCAACGAGGAGCTGGAGGTCGCCGGTGTCGTACGGAACCTGGTTCCCCGTGATGGCGAGTTCCGCGAGATCCACCGGTACTGGGACGGCCGTCTCCAGGAGACCTTCGGCGACCTAGTGCTTCCGACGGTCATCAAGAACTACGCAGTGCGCGAGACCTGCCGCACCGCCCGCGCGCCAATCACCAGCGCGCCCGGCCGCGAGGCCAAGCTGCTGACCGGCGCGTACCGCAAGGTCCTGTTCCACACGCTGCCCCACCTGAAGGAGGGACGGAGCTGATGCCCAGCTTCCTCGACAAGGCCAAAAACAACCAGGAAGAGGGCCGGGAGAAGGACCCGGCCGCCCCGTCCGGCGCTCCGGAACCCGACTGGGACAACCCCGACTCCTGGAGCGGCGACGGCGGAACCGAGAACAATTCCGCAAGCGGGAATGCTGTCAATCCTGCGGACGCCGACGGCGACCAGGAGCACGGCGCCGACGGCGGCCGCGCCCGCCAGTCGGCCAAGCCCAAGGCACCCCGGCATCCTCCTCGCCGCCGGGGCCGGCCCCGCGGCCCGGAGCGCGAAATGCTCTCCGTCCGCATCCTCGCCTCGAACAACCGGAAGCTGACCGTGGCGGTCGAGAAGACCGACCTCAACCCGCAGACCCTCGTGGACCAGGCGCTGGAAGCCTTGTTCAAGCGGCTCAAGGTCGAAGACCCTGGCCCCGATCAGGTCGAGGGCGCCGCGTGACCGGGTTCGAGGAACCGATCCTCACCCTCCGGCTGCCGGTCCTGCTCGACTGGGAGCAGCACCGACCCGGCGGGTGCCGCTGCCTGTGCGCGGTCTTCCATCGTCTCCCCGGGGCAACCGGCTGTACGACAGGTGCCCAGCCCGGCCTGCTGCTCCGTGTCGAGACCGGCACCGAGACCAGCGGACCGCTGCCGGTCTGCATCGGCTGCTACACCGCGCTCGCCCCTCTCTGCGTCTGAACCCGCCCGGCCGCCCGCGTTCTCGCCTGCTTTTCCGCAAGCGGGAACGCGGGCTTTCCGCTGTCCGGCCTCTGCCCGGTGAGGCTGTGAACAGGTAGGACGCGGGCAATCTTGCTAGATAGAGCGTGGATTCACTGGTGGGACGCTCTCTCAGTGGCGGGACGCTCCCGGCAGCGCGTCCTGGAGGGGGAGGGTAGAACGGACAAGCGCGTTCGCGCTTGGCACCCCCGGGTGCGGGCCCCTTGCGGGCCGCGCGTTCACCGGCGACGGCCGAACCGGCCGCGACCGGCCTCCCGGCCGTCGCCGGGCGCGGCCCGCGGCCTTCCGCACGTCACCCGCCCCGCCGCGCCCGCACCGGCCCCGTGAGCGCTGCGGCCCCGCCCACGAAGGTTCGTCTTGCCTTCCGGCCGCGAAGCGTGCTTGAACAGCGACATGGCTGCTCTGAGCCACCCAAAGGCGGGGCGGCGTGCTCGACCGGACGGTTCGTCGCCGGGTGCGGATCGAGAGTGATCACTTTCCGTCGATCACGCGGACGGAAGTTGGGACGCAGGGACGCACAATTTCCCTTCATCTCTGATGGCTCCCTCTTCTCTCTCTTCTTCTTCAACATTCCAACAGAGATGAGGGGGTCAAGTGCGTCCCTGCGTCCCAAAAAAAGCGGCATATGGGGCACGTGGCAGGTCAGGGGCAGGGACGCACCTGGGACGCACCAGGGACGCAGTGCGTCCCAGGGACGCTCTTTGGGCCCTCCGGACGCACTGCGTCCCAGGTGCGTCCCTCATGTGCGTCCCACTCAGGAGCGTCCCTCGCCCCACCATTCCCTCACGCTCCGTGAGGGACGCGGCAGGGCACGGGATAGGGTGCGGACCGTCGACTGCAGGCGAGGGACAGGGGTGGGCACATGAGCGGCTTCGGTGGCTGGCTGGCGCAGTTCACGCAGGTCAGGGGCGGAATCGGTGACCTCGCGCGCGACGCTGCGGCGGACGCCGACTGGCCGGAGGAGCCCGACGAGCTGGAGACGTACGTCGACCACCTTGAGGCCGCCGGCGCTTCCACGGCCGCGCTGGAGACCCTGGCCGACGCCTGGACCCGGTACGTCGCCCGGAAATGAGCGTCCCACTCCCCCGCAAGCCCTCGCATACCTGGGCTGTGACCTGCGGTTTTGCGCTCAATCAAGCTAGATAGTCCGCCCCTGAGCGCGGGTACGCCGAAAGCCCGCCGGTGCGGTGCACGGCGGGTCGGCGGCAGAGCGGTGACGCTACTGCATCAGCTGTTCCTGCACCGGCTCGGGCGCCGGCTGCGGGACGGACGGGTCAGGACGCGGGATGTACCGGATGGTGATGGACCTCTTGCTGCCGGACTTCTGCCGGGTGATGTCGACGCCGAGCTTGTCGAGGTCGGAGGCGACCCGGTTGATCCGGCCGGACAGCGCGCCCGGGGTGCGCGGCCACTTGTCGTTCGTGATCCCCGCCTCGTGGGTGAGTGTGTCCAGCAGCTCGGCGGTGGTGCCCTCCCACTCGTGCGCCCCGCCCTCGCCGGTCGGCGGCTGGCGCTTCATCAGGTTCAGGAGCGTGGTGGCGACCTGGTTGGACTCCACCACCTCTTCGGCCAGCTCGGTGCGCTGCTGGAGGTAGTCGTTCAGGATGCTCGACGTCATGCTGCCGCTGACCTTGTCGAGCGCGGCCATGATCAGGCCGTAGTCCGCCATACGCGGCAGCGGGATCTCCCCGTTGTCGGCCTTCTCTCGGACGGCCGGGAGCTCTTGGAGCGTCCGAACGAGGAGGTCGAGGAGCGCACCGACGATCCGCGGCTGCGCCTCGTCGTACGCTTCCCACAACGCGGTCTCGGTGCGCCGCTGGGTGATCCGGTGCAGGTGGACCGGGATCATGCGGTCCGCAAGGTCACCGCGCAGCGTGCCGACGTCGATTCCGTTGACGATCAGCACCCGCCGGAACTCCTGGACCGTGACGTCGGAGTCCGAGTACAGGGTCCGCTTCACGTTGGCGTCACCGGTGGCCGCGCGGCACATCGCGTCCGACAGCCACTCGGGGATGCGCGAGAGGTTGTCGAGCCCGACGACCCACGAGCCGACCGCCGCCGTGGACCAGTCGTCCGGGTCCTTCGGCGTCGACCGCGCCGGAGCGGCGGACGGGTCGAGCAGCTGCACGAGCATCTTCGTCGCCGTTGACTTCGCGGTGCCCTGCTCGCCCGACAGGAAGAGCAGCGGGTGCGGGATGCCCGGGACGAGACCGGCGACCAGCCACGACACGAGCAGCGGCCACGACTGGTCCGTGACGTTCAGCAGCCCGCGCAGCTCCTTGAGCGACCCGCCGCCCTTGGGGATCGGCAGCGGCTGCGTGAGCTGGGAGCGGCGGAAGAGAGGCTGACCCGGCGCGGCCGGCCCCACGCTCCACTTCTCCGGAGTGACCGTGACGACCAGGCCGTCCGCGCGCCCGAGGTCGAGGAGGAAACCGTGCTCGGGACGCTTGCCGAGCGGGGCGACCCGCAGGTGCAGCGGCACCGGGTCCTCAGCCTGCGCCCGGCCCTCGATGGCGAGCATCGCGTCGGCGAGTGCCGAGGACGACGCCGCCTTGCCGTGCAGGCCGTAGTACGTCCGGGCCAGCTCGGCGCGCAGCGAGATCCGACCGCCGCGCAGCAGACGCGCGATCCGCGGACCGTCCTTCGGCACGGCGTACAGGTCGCCCGCGTCCGACGTGCCGAACTCGTACCGGCTGTCGGCCATCGCGATGATCTGGTCCGCCACGGACGGCGCCTTGTCGCCGCTGCCCTTCTTCGCGGCCGGTCCCCGCGGCTGCGGGGGCGCCGACTTGGTCGACTCCTTCCAGGCCCGGAAGGCGGCGAGGTCCTCGGGGCTCAGGTCCATGTCCTCGCTCATGCCGTGCCCCCGATCACCAGCGGGCGACGCAAGCAGGTGCGACGGGATACGAACGTCTCGCATTCGAGACCACTCCTCGGGTGCCTGGCCCCGGGACGGTGAGACGTCGCCGGGGCCGTTTCCATTGCCGAGGCGTGGTCTACGTGGCGCTGAACCTTAGTGTCTTGCGGTGCGAAGTCGTTCACGCGGCACCGCCCATCCGGCGCGCGGGCGCGGTCATCATCCGGCGCGGCCGGGACAGCCCGGCGGTCATGCCGGAGCGGAGCGTCTTCTCGATCTCGAACGCGGACTTCTCGCCGAGCCCGGACGCCTGCGCGGCCTCCGTCAGGTGCTCCTCGGCGACGGCCTGATCCAAGAGGCCGGCGGCGACCAGCTGGCCCGCGCGGTACGCCGCCAGGTTCAGCCTGTTGTTGCGGCCGGTGTCCGGCTTCATCGCCGCCAGCTCGTCACACTCGCTGCGCAGGATGCCGTGGGCCCACCGCTCCTCGCGGCTGCCCTGGCGGGTCAGGTCCCGCAGCCGGGCGACCACATCTGCCCGGCGCGGCGCTCCCCCGCTTTTGGGTGGCTCAGGGGCGGTGGTGATCAGCGTCAGCAGCCAGTCCGGCAGCACCGCCGGATCGGTGACGCTGCCCTCCAGCTCGTACGAGACGCCGTCGACCTGCGAGCCGATGCCGACGATGTAGCCACCGGCGGCCCGGGTGTCGATGCACCACCCGATCGTCCGAGCAGTGTTGCGCACCTCGACCCCGGCCGGAGCTCGGTAGACGAGGTGACGGCCGCCGCTCCGCGTACGGACGGTCAACGTTGGAGTGATCTGAGCGTAGGGGATCTGCGAGGCGAGGGAGTCGAGCATCGTCATGCCGTCGACAATGTCGGCGAGACCGGACACGTCCCCGTCGTGCGGGACGTCCAGGTCAACCGCGACGAGAGCGGACGGACCGCAGGCGATGCCGATGTTGAATGGGGCGCGACCCCAGGTGCGCTCGATGACCTCGGGGTCGCGGGTCGCCCGCGCTTCCCAGTCGAGCCAGCGCGGCTCCTTCCCGCCGACCAGCAGCGGGTGCACGTACATTCCGCGCTCGGCGTATCGCAGCGCGCTGGCCAGCAATGTTGCCCGGAGCGCCCGGGTTGCAGCCGTGTTGTTCTCCCGGCGGTGTGGCACCGGGGCCGATACATCTCGTACCCTCATGTTGGAGAGCTCCTGAACTAGTTCTCTCGACGTCGCCGGGATGTAGTGATCCCGGCCTTGCTGTAACCGAGGCGCCCTGGCAGGGGCGCCTTCGGCGTTTCTGGGCCCTCATGGTGCACCCGCATACGCTGTCGATCTTCATCGTCCACGACCGTCCGGGATGATCCATCCGGTTTGTCGTGCCAGCGTTGTTGCGCGTGACCGTGTCGTGATCTAGGGCTGGGTGTCGGCCGAGGCTTCGAGCGCCCGGAGTACGGGGTCGAGGTCGCCGGTGTAGGTGACGTGGGGTTCGTCTACGCCCGGGGCTTCGAAGCGAGCGGCGTGCCGTAGTAGATCGGCTTCGCTGAACCACATGGCGTTGGGGTTGTCGTAGGTCTCCTGGTTGCGCTCCTTGATCCGGTCCCACCTTTCCTGGTGGGTGCCGGGCAGGTGGACCAGGGTCACGGCGGCGCCGATCTCCTCGCCGATCCGGCGCCACTTCTCGCGCTCAGAGGCCGTCCAGAAGCCGTGGTCTACGACGACGTCCCGGCCGGAGTCGAGGGCCTCCCGGACTTCCACCGCGATCTCTTCGAGGATCGGCTGCTCCCGGACGCGGTACTCACCCCTCGGGAAGTCGCGCCCGTAGTGCCCGTAGGTCTCCCACACCCGCTCGTCCGGGCTGAAGCGCAGGAAACCCTGGGCTTCGAGTGCACGGGCGACCTTGGTCTTCCTCGATCCCTGGAGGCCAGCCATCAAGACGAGCCGGGCCGGGCCGCTTCGCCCTGCGAGTGTCCGCATGATGCGCGTGATCTCCGTCTTTCCTTCTGGGGGCATGGTGCCCTTCTGCTGAGCCCGGAGCAGTGAGCCCAGGCGTTCCTCGGCGACATGGACGAGAGTGTCGTCCAGGAGCAGGGGTGTCATCGGATGACCTCTTCCTTGGTCCAGCGGCGCCCGGGTCCTCCCACGTCAACGCCGTATTCGATGGTCGCGTCACCGGTGTCCACGACCCGAACGGTCAGCACGGTTACGGCGGCCTGGGTGTCCTCTGGGATTTCCAGGGTTGCCGCGTCGGCGGGGGTGGTGATCCGAGCCCACATCGAGCTGTACCGCCGAGCGACGGGACGTCCGGTGTGTCGGGTGATCAGGTCGATGGAGGTCCCGCCGGTAAGGCGTCTGCCCATGAGCAGCTCCGGAAGTTCCTCGGCGAGGTCTGCCGGAATCCACGAGGTGGAGTGGGAGATCACGGCGCTGGTCTGTTCGTCGCGGTAGGTGCGTGAGCGCCGGAGCACGGGTTGACCTGCACTGATCCCGAGCGCCTCGGCGATTTCCTCCGGAGCGGACACGATGCCGGCCATGTGGGAGTCGGACCGCTCCCCCGCTCGCCATGACGAGCCGGTGAGCTTGCTCCGCTCCTCGCGGTCGGCGGCCGTGGCCAGAGTGCCCCGTGCCTGCACAACCGTTCCGTGGCCACGGGAAGAGATGACCAGCCCTTCCGCCTCCAGCGCCTTGTACGCAGCGTGGACCGTGGTTTTGGAGCCCTTCCCCGCGAGGACCTGGTCCTCAATCTTGGGCAGGCGCTCGCCCGGCACGTACTCGCCCTTGCTGATCTTCGCGGCGATCGCGTCAGCGAGGTCTCTCCACTTCGGTGGCATGTCCGGTGATCTCCTCCAGTTGAGGAGACCAGTGAACCATAGTCCTGGGAATGATTCCTAGAGGCTCGCTCTCCTGGGAATATGTCGGCGTCAGCGATTGACACGGGTTCGTAATCCTGGGAATGTCATTCCCGGAAGGCAGCGCCGAGTGGGGCAACTCACGAAGCGTCGCGGCACAGCCATGCCTAAACCACCAGAACTGCGCCCGAAAACGGCGCGGCTCTCCGGGTGATCTGCCAGGACCGCCGGAGAGCCGCCGGGGCCGTTACACCGAGAGGGGCACGACCCACATGAACATCATCGTCGCAGGTCAGCGCATCGTTACGGACTCCGAATTCCTGGAGGCCGCGGTCGGCTTCAACACCGAGGTCGAGCCGCTGGACTTCGCCGAGGAGTTCACCGCCGGCGGACTCTCCAGCCGGGACGCGCTGAACAGCTTCCTCGCCGACTTCCAGGTCGAGACGGACACCGACCGCGAGGACGCCGCGTACTACCAGTCCCTGCTGCGCCGGATGCCGAGGGAGCTGCGCCGCCGTACGGCCGCCGCCCCCGTCGTCCTGGCCGCCGAGCTGGAGACCGACGACGACGCCCTCGGCTTCGAGGACGACGACTTCACCGCCGACTGGACCGCCGCCGACTTCGACTCGTACGAGGTGCTCGCCTCGGTGGGCAGGCCGAACCCGGCCGCCGCCGTCGCCCTTGCCCGTCAGCCCCGAGCCGAGCGCCGCAGCGTCCGTACCGCCCTGCGCCTGGTCCGCGACGAGGTCCAGACGGGGGTGGCGGCATGAGGTTCCTCGCGCACCTCGCCCTGTTCCTGCTGACCGTGCTGGAGATGGCCCTCGGCGTGATCGCCGGGACCATCGCCCTGGTCAGCCTCATCACTGAGACCGTGGCCCGCGCGACGGCCGTCGGAGGCGACAGCTTCGCCCGGCGCTTCCGCCTGACCCCGACGTCCCCCCGGCTGCGTGAAGAACTCGCCGCCCTCCTCTCGACCATGGCCAACCCGGCTGGAGGCACCCGATGAGCAGCTACCGCGAAGAGCGCCGCGCCGATGCCGCGGCTCAGGCCGAGCAGGAGCTGAAGGCCGCCGAGGTCCGGGCGGCACAGGAGCGCGAGGACCGCCGCCTTGAGGTCGAGGCGCGGCTCAAGGCGCGCGAGATCAAGGCCGCGCAGCAGCGTGAGGACGCCGCAGCTGCCGAGGAGCGCCGGGCGGTCCGGCAGCGTGAGGCCGACGAGCGTGCCGCCCGTCTCGCGAAGCAGTCCCGCACGGACAAGCAGGCCAAGAAGAAGGCCAAGCAGGCCGCCCGCGCCGAACGCAAGGCTGCTCGGCGGCAGGCGCTGACCCCGGGCAACGTCTACCGGACCGGCACCCTGGCTCTGGTCACGGCGTCGGCTCTCGGGTCGATGCCCGCGCAGATCCTGCACTTCGCCCACATGTCGCCGATGCTGCTGCCGCTCCCGTTCGCGATCGAGGGCGCGGCCTGGGTGATGGCGGCCGGTGTCGCCTACGCCGACGAGAGGGGCCTGCCCGGCTGGGTCCGGTGGGCACTGCGCGGGTTCGTCCTCGCGGCTGCCGGGTTCGCCGCGTCCATCAACTACGGCTACGGCAAGAACATCGCCGGTCTGTCCGAGGCGGACGCGACCACGGCCGGGATCGGCCTCGCCGCGGTCTCCCTGCTCGGTCCTCTGCTCTTCGAGGTCCGCCAGTGGGTCGGCACGCTGTCGGCGAAGACCGGCACGGCTGAGGAGAAGAAGCGCCGGCGGGAGGAGAAGAAGGCGGAAGCCGCGCGGCAGGAACACCTCGCCCGCCGCCGCAAGCACCACAAGGACATCGCGGAAGAGGCGGACCGCCTTCTGTCGGCCTTGCCCCTCGGCAGCATCACCGAGGAGGAAGCCTTCGGGGCCGCCTGGCAGATCAAGAAGGGCACCCAGCAGGGACTGTCCGCCGAGATCTTCGCTCAGGTGACCGACGCCCGGGTACAGCTCGGAGCCGCCTTCGAACTGGGTGAGCACGTGCGCCCCGAGCTGGTCCGCGCGGGCATGCTCGCCAACCTCTACAACCCCCTCCCCGGACGTCTCGCAGAGGGCATCCCGACCCTCGGTCCGAGCGTCCAGCACCCTGCCCTCCAGCGGTCCCCTGAGGGCGCTACAGCCCTTGCGGGAATTGGGGTGTACGGCTCCAAAGACGCAAGCGAGAAAGCCCGCGAGAACGCCAGCGAGGACGCTTCCGGGAACACTGACGGGAACGCCAGCGGGAACGGCCCGCGCGGCCGGTCGGATGAGGAGCTGGAGGCGCTTTTGCCGAAGGCCCTGAAGGTGGCCGCCGAGCTCGTCGCGGAGGGCAACCAGATCTCCGCCGCCGCTCTGTCGAAGAGGGTGGGCATCCGCCGGGACGACGCGCGGCGGCTGCGGGACCGGGTCATCGCAGAGCGGAAGCTGAAGCTCGTCGACGGCGACGTTGCGATGGGGGCCTGATCCATGAGCCGCAAGCCCGCCATTCATGACGCAGAGCCGAGCCTGGTCGTCTCGCACGGGGCCGACTTCTTCGGCGAGGACCGCCACCCGCTCAAGGGCATCACCGCCCTCGCCCCGTACGCGGAGAGCTCGGTCTCGTTCGTCGACCGCCCGACGATCGCGCCGCTCGTTCGGATCCTGGAAGCCCCGGCGTCCCGGTCCTTCCCGGCCGCCGAGGCCGCGCAACTCTCCGAGCAGCTGCTCAAGGTCGCCCGCAACCGGCACACCAAGTCCGCCGTCGCGCTCCTCGCCCGCGCCATGGCCGATGCGGCCGCCCGCGCCGCAGCAGGCGGCGAGGCGTGGACCTGGACGGTTGAGGGTTCCACCGCTGCCGCTGCCGCCTGACTGATCCGCCCCCCCGTGAAAACCGGCGGGGCCCGGCGCCTCCCTACCAAAGTCGCCGCCGGGCCCCGCCTCCTCCCGAAGGAGAAGCACCAGCATGACGGAACAGCCGACTGCCTCGAACCCGGACCGTACGACTCTGGCCACCATCACCTACCTCCACGGCGCGGGGCCGGCCACGGACACCAGCGCCCCCGCTGCTGCCCCCGCTTTGGGTGGCACGAGTGACACCACGGACAAGGCCGCGGTCGTCGAGTCCGCCCGCCGAATCCTTGAAGGAACGGTCACTAAAACCGCAGGCGACCCCAGCAAGCCGGAGGACCCGGACTTCGACGTCTTCGACGACAGCCCGCTGATCCCGGCCTGGGCGCGATCGGGCAAGGGCTGGGCCATGTACTCGGGGGTTTTCTACCGGGCCAGGGTCCGTGGCTACCGCCGGTGGGTCCGCCGCCAGCGCACCGACCGGGGCCACGTCGCGCAGTTCCGCCGCGGCCGTCGCCGGGTGCAGGACTGGGTGCGGGGCTTCGAGGGTGTCCAGCTGCAGGCGATCGCCCACCAGGCGCACATTGCCGCAGCCGAGGCCCGGTCCGCAGCCCGGACCGCGCGCTACACCCCCAGCCTGATGCAGAACAAGAAGCTGGCCGCGCAGCAGCAGGCCGACCGGACTCAGACGGTTGCTATGCAGGCCATCGGCGAGCACAAGCGGCTCAAGGCGACCCGGCGCCGGGCCTATGGTCTGCGCCTGGGAGTTGCGTACGGTCCGCCGGCCGCAGCCATCGCCGCAGGTTACGCCCAGGCCGGATGGCTTGGGGCGACGGCCGGGAGCCTGGTGACTTTCTCCGGGGGTGCTTTTGCGGGCCGCCACCAGATCACGGAGGAGACCGACTGGTCGGCTGACTGGAGGTCGCTCGGAGACGGCGACGCCATGACTGCACCGATGCTCGACGAGTGCTTCCGCGCCGCCAAGGTCATTGGTGGGGACGAGTCCCTGGCCATCATCCAGATGCCGATGCTGGACGTGCGGGGCGCCTGGTCGACGATCGTGGACCTGCCGCCGGGAATTCCGGCGAAGAAGGCCATGCGGGGGCATGCCGAATTGGCGAGCGCATTCGGTGTGGAGGAAGCGCAGCTCAGCATTTCGAAGAACAAGTCGAAGGGTGCCAGGGCCGGACGGCTGGAGCTGTACGTCAGCAAGGACCTGCCGTTCACCGGTGACGTCGCTCCCGGTCCTCTGCTCGCGCTTGAGGGTGCGGCGAACTTCTGGGGCCGTATTCAGATCGGCCCCGACGTGCGGGGTCTGGCGATTTCCATCTCGGTCGTAGAGCGGTCCGGTCTTGTCGGTGGCGAGCCGGGTGCGGGTAAGTCGGCGTCGGGCAACACGATCCTGCTCGCCGCAGCGCTGGACCCGCGGGTCATCCTCTGGCTCGCGGACGGAAAGGGCGGCGGCGACCTGGAGCCCTTCGAGGGCCTGTGCGAGTGCTACGAAGGTGCCGCCGATCCCGAGGCGTTCGACGAAATGCTCGACGCCGCGATCCTGGATATGAAGAACCGGTATGCGCTGCTCAAGAAGCTGGGCAAGCGCAAGGTCACCGAGGACCTGTCGAACAAGCACCCTGAGCTGCGGCAGAAGCTGCTCTGGGTCGACGAGCTGATGCTCTACACGACGGACGAGGAATTCGGAAAGAAGATCACCAAGAAGCTCCGCAACCTCGTCTCCCGAGGGCGCGCGGCGGGGATCATCACCTTCTGCGCCACGCAGAAGCCCGGCTCGGACGTCGTCGACACCTCGCTGCGTGACCTGCTCTCCATCCGCTGGGCTCTGCGCTGCACCACTCCCGAGGCGTCCGACACGATCCTCGGCAAGGGCGCCGCCGCGTCGGGTTACAGCGCCAAGACCATCGAGCCGGAGATGCGGGGCGCCGGTCTTCTGTGGGCAGAGGGCTCGAACCCGGTCCTGGTCCGGGCGGACTACTACTCCGACGACGAGGTCACACTCCTGCTGGAGCGCGCCTACGACCTGCGGGCCAAGGCGGGCACCCTGCCTGCGGGGCCGCGGTCGCTCGCGGACCAGCTCCGGGAGACGGGCGAGGACGAGGGCCAGGTCCTCGCTGTCCTGGTCGACGTTTTCGGCGCCTACGACCAGGCGGCGAAGGCTGACGACGAATCGGCGGCCGTCGACTGGCTGCCAGGCACGGTCCTGGTCGACGCGCTCCAGGCGGCCGGACTCGCCATCAGCCCGGAGAAGCTGGCCCGACTGGTCGTCCGCGAGGCCGACGAGAAGAGGAAGCGGGCCTGGGAGGACAGCACGTCCGCGCTCAACGGCTACCCACTCACCTCGGTGCTCCGAGCGGTCGAGACGAAGTACGGCCTCACCGCCTGATCAACCTGGATCGGCCCTGGACGGTCGCCCCGTTTGGGCTGGTATGCCCCCGGACGGGGTGGCCGTCAACCTGGACGGCACCCCCTCGACCTGGACGAGTCCCGTCCGGGTCGGACCGTGCCGCATCCAGGATGCTCACCCCCTCTGACCTGCATCGATGTGGACGCTTCCGGGATCCCGTCCAGGTCGAGGGCTACCCAAACCCTGACAGAACGACCGGAAGGCGGATCCGTGTTCACCAGCCCTCCTGACCTCAGCCTCCAGGGCCTCGCCCACCTCAACAGTGTTCCGCTGCTCTGCACCCAGTGCGACAGCGGGTACGCCCTGCGAATCTACAAACGCGGCCCGCGCGAGGTGTTCCCGGCCTCCGTTTCCTGCCTGTCCTGCGGGCACTGGGAGGACTGCTCCCGGGTGATCACGAACGGCCTCGTCGACGCAGTGCTGGCGGCGCGGACCGGACGCGAGAAGGCCGGTGACGTCGACAGCTTCTTCGCCGAATGGCGTGGCGTGACCATGTACGGCGAGCTGGTCCCGGAGTTCGTCCTCGACGACGCGGTCGTCGTGCTGCGGGCACTCAGCGGTGAGGTCCGCAAGGACACCAAACGGTGGTGGGGCGGCAAGAAGAAGGCGGGCAAGGCTCAGGTGAAAGCGAAGGCCGGGGCCGTCGCCGACGCGGCGAAGGCGAAGGCCGGCGGCGCGGCCAGCGCGGCGAAAGCAACCGCCCTCACCACGGCCTGGACGCTGCAGACCGGCGGCGCCGGTCCGACCGCCAGCCCGAAGCCGAAGACGAAGCGATGCACCGTCAAGGGCTGCCGCAGCGGCATGGTCACCCTCTCCACCAAGGTCCACTCCGCGACGGGCAAGACCCGCGAGGTCAAGATCCCGTGCGGGGTCTGTCACCGCAGCGCCACCTGAAAGACCGCACGCCGGAAAAACTTTCAGGCCGCTGACCAGCAAAAACACCAATCATGCAGACTGCGAGTCTGCGAAGCAGTAGACATGCCGACTCTGAGTCTGCATACTCGAATTACCGCAAGCGAGAATGCAAGCGGAAAAGCAAGGGAGACGACCTGTGACCACCCGAAAGATCGCCGCAGAGACCACCGGCCCCGTCACCATCGACGCCAGCCTTCTGGGCAACGGCGGCGCCATCTCCGTCCAGGCCATTGCCGACTGCGAGCGTGCCACCCTCACCATCAGCACCACCGACGAGGACGGCCCCGCCGCTACGGCTGTCCGTGAGGCGATGCTCCGCCAGTCCGCCACCGGCCTCAACGTCAGCGTGACGGGCCAGGGCGGCTCCAACTGTGGCAGCACCATCATCACCGGCGGGGGTGTCACGGTGGTCCAGCACTCGGGGAACTTCCAGGGCGGCGTGATCAACGGCGGATTCTTCAGCGGTGACGTCTACATGAACGGTGTGAAGGTCTCCGGCCAGGCCATGGTCGTCACAGGTACGGCTCCCATCAAGATCACCGCCATCGTGCCGCCGGGCAGCAAGGTCATCGGCCGCACCGATTCCGCTGACATCGAGGCCATCGGCACCTTCGCCCTGGTCTCTGGCCACACCCAGTCCGGTGACCTGCGGGTCGACGACGCAGAGAAGGTCACCGCCTCCACCAAGTCGGGGTCCGTCACGGTCAACAAGGCATCGGACATCAGCGCCAAGACGATGTCCGGCGGTGTGTACCTCAACATCACCGACGTAGTCGACGCCAGCACGATGTCCGGCTCCATCGACATCCAGGACTTCGCCGGTACGGCCAGGCTCAAGACGATGTCCGGCTCGATCCGTGCCCACGCGACCGCTGGCGGCGACATCGACGCCAAGACGATGTCCGGCTCCATCAACATCACGGCCACCGCTGCCGCGCTCGATGAGCGCCTCGACATCCGCCCCCGCTCGATGTCCGGCTCGATCAACGTCCCCTCCCGCCGCATCCCGGACTCCGGGCCGCGCCGCCGCCGCTGACTCCGCCCCGGGGCGGCCGCCATCCCGGCCAAGGTCCGCCGGCCGCTCCGGGCCCCGATCCCGAACTGCAGACAACAAGCAAGGAGACAGCAGTGGACAAGCCCGGACGTATGAAGACCTTCCTGCTCAGCCTCATCGGCCAGAGCTGGGCATACGACAGCGTGGAAGACGTCGCCGAGGTCATTGGCATGAACGCCTTCGACGCTCACGAGGGACGCGTGGCGACCCACCGCCGTGGAGCGGCCAGCCTCACCGACGCGCTCGCTCTCCAGCCCGGCCTGGTCGACCTGCACGACGAGATGAACGACACGTGGCATTACCTCACCGCGCTGAAGGCCCGCGCCGATGCCCTCGGCTGCGCATCCCTCGCCGACAACCTGGAAAACGCCGCCAGCGGTGTGCGGGATGTCCTGCAACAGGTCGCCGGAGCCGCCGAAGCTACGGTTCCGCAGCCCTCCGCGCCCGCCCGGCAGTAGGGCCGCCCCGGGACGGCCGCCATCCCGGCCAAGGTCCGCCGGCCGTCCCGGGCCCCGGTCCCGCTCCGCAAAGGCAGCGGGGGGAGACTCATCGTCCCTCAAAACCGAAACGGAGCCCACCACCATGAGCCCTCGCCCCGACGCCGAAACACGCGCCGCAGCCAAGGCCCGGATCGCTGAACTGAAGAAGACCCGCGACCAGGCGCACGAGGACGCCGAGCAGGCCAAGACCGCTGCCGACGACGTGATGTGGCAGGCCATCGCCGCCGAGCTGGACAAGGGCGAGGCCCTCCAGCTCGACGCAGCCGAGGCCACCGACTTCAGCCGCGACCACATCGCCAAGCGCACGAAGCAGTACCGCACGAAGGACTGACCAGCCCGGCCCCCGGGATCCCCCGGGGGCCGCCCCCGCCAGGAGGTTGACCGTGAGCACCGACCGCGCCCCCGAGACACCGCGCACCGACGCCGCGGTCCAGCCGAACCGGCTGTACAAGCCGTCCTACGACATCACCCCGCGCTACGAGATGCCGCTGGTCCCGGTCTCCGGAGCGGTCCAGCTCCACGACGAGAGTGACCCGGTCGTCTGGGTCCCCGACGCGTACGGACGGATGATCCCGATGCGACGCTCCGCCGCCCCCGGCCCCATGCAGCCGATGCCGCCCCGCGACCTCTCCCCGCAGCCCCTCCTCGACCCGCGCGCCCAGATGATCGCGGCCGGAGGCGTACTCGCCGCCGGCACCGGATGGGGCATTGGCCAGGCCCTGGCCCCGCTCGCCGGAGTCGGAGCGGGCGGCCTGATGTGGATCGCCCTCGCCGTCGTCGGCTGGAAGCTCGCACCCTCCCTGACGCGAGGCGGCGGGACGGTCGAGCGGCACGAGCACCACACCCACGTCACGAACACGAACCGCGGCTTCGGCCGGTCCACCACCAACGTCAATCACTGAGCTGAGTGGAGATCACGATGGCGAGCAAGAAGGCGTTGAACCCCCCGAAGGGCCAGTGCCGCCAGTGCTGGCTGCACGCCTACGACAGCCGCGAGCAGCACAAGCACCTCGGCCCGCGCGAGGACTGCCCGGCGTGCGTGTCCCACATGGGCGGCCGCTGCCCCGACAGCATGATCGTGAAGGGCTGACCATGAAGCTCAAGTTCCCGTGGATGAGCCGCGCAGACCGGCGCCGCTGGACGTCCGCCCGGACCGTCACCGACCTCGGTGAACTGATGGCGCTCTGGCTGGAGGGCGAGATTGCCTCTCGCCCCGGTTACGCCGCCCGCTACGGACCCGACGAGGAGACCGAGTACCTGGTGCCGAGCCTCGCAGCCCTGTGCCGCGCCGGGTACATCACCACTCAATCGCAGCCCGGATCCGCCGGTACGGGAGAGAACGGCCTGTGGTGGGAGCAGCGGGCCGCGGTCGAGCTGGTCGTCGCCGACCCCGAGCTGCTGCCCCGCTTGGTCGACGCTGCCAACAGCGCCGGCATGGTCGTCCGCGTCAACGACTACCGGCGCGGCGGCCTCCAGGACGAGCCGGTCATCGTGACGACCTGCGATTGCGAGGCGGTCACCGCCTTCGCAGGCCGGATCAGCCGCGAGGACATGGCTGTCCAGTGGCCCGAGCTGAACCGCAGCCTCTACGACCAGGTCGCCCACGGCACGTACGTCTCGATCATCGCGCCGGAGTACGGCGCTGCTGGAGACCGGCTCTGGGTGCTCCTGGACCAGGTCTCCGGCCTGCGTCCCGCCCCGGACCCGGAGGACGACCCGTGGTCCGACGAACCCCCGTGGCACACACACGGTGCCCTGGAGCCCGAGCCCGGCGAGTGCACCCTGTGCGGCGCCCCGCTCTACCACCACCGGGGCCCGTACTGCAGCAAGGCGTGCGAAGAGGCCGACGCCGACGACACCGCAGTCCGCAGCTGACGAGAGGGAGACCCGCCATGTTCGAGAACCGCCGAGCCCAGCAGCGTCACAACAAGCTCATGCGCGCCGCCGACAAGCTGGTCGCCCCGCTGGAGGCACCCGCCACTCCAGCCGACCTCGCCGCGCTCGCCTTCGGCCTCCACCGCATCGAACTCCGGGAGGACGAGGCCGCCCGGTACCTGGACGCCGCCCGGGTCGGCCGCGGCTACCGCCTCCCCGAGCCCCTGCTCGACATCGAGTCCGCCGGCGCCAAGGACGCGGACACGGAGGAGCACCTCGACCTCGACCAGGAGGAGCCGGAGCCCGCCGCCGTCAACTGACCGGCACCCGGGTACGGCCCGATCCCAGCGATCCCCGCCCCCGCTTTGGGTGGCTTCCTTGAGCCTCGCTGAGTTGCAGCGCTCAGTGGGGCTCTTGCTGTGAGGACGTGCGTGTGACGTGCGGAAGGTACGGCGACCGCGCCCGGCGCCGCACGGGAGGCCGCTTGCGGCCGAGCGGGCGGTGACGGTGAACGCGCGGTCGCCACAGGCCGCAGACGGGGGTGCCGGGCGCGGACGCGCCCGTCCGCTCTACCCCTCCCCGCAGCCGCGCGTCTCAGGCGCGCGCCTTCCAGGCAGACGCACTGCAGGAGATGAATCACGGGCGGTACTCACTCGCAGAGCAGAGCCGACCCGTAAAGCGCGAGAAGTTCTTTAGGGCACTGACCAGCCAAAACACCCATTGCGCAGACTCGGAGTCTGCGAAACGGTAGACATGTCGACTCCGAGTCTGCATACTCGAATTATCGCAAGCAGGAAAGCAAGCGGAAACGAAATCGTGAATCAGTCAGGAGTCCAGTCATGACCGCAGCAGTCTTCGCCGCCGTGTTCGTAGCACTCCTCATCGGACATTCGGTCGGTGACCAGTGGGTCCAGACGCACCATCAGGCGTGCGCCAAGGGCGGGCCTGGGTGGTCCGCCCGGCTGGCCTGCGGGCGCCACGTCCTCACGCTGACCGCTACCAAAGTTCTCGTTCTGGCGGTCGTTGTGTCCGTCCTCGACCTCCGCGTCACCACGCTTGGCCTGATCGTCGGGCTGGGCCTGGATGCCGCCAGCCACTACTGGGCGGACCGACGGACGACCTTGGCCCGGTTCGCGAAGGCGATCGAGAAGAGCGAGTACTACAACCTCGGCGGCGCCGCGCACCCGGACCACCCGGTCACCGCAGACGGACGGCCCGCCCTCACCACCGGTACCGGGGCCTTCCATCTGGACCAGAGCTTCCACCACTTCTGGCTCGGTGTCGCCGCACTCCTCATCGCGGCCTTCTAGCTGGCCAGATACAGCCAATCCGACTTCCGGCACATCCCGCTTGCCCGACCAAGCACCTTGAGGAGAGCTGACCCATGACCATCCGCATCGTCTCCTTCGGCTACGGCCACGGACCGACCCCCACCGCCGACCTGGTCTTCGACCTCCGAGCCCTGCTCCGCAACCCGTTTTACAACCCGGAGCTGAAGCACCGCACGGGCCTCGACGAGGAGGTCTACGACCACGTCATGACTACCCTGGGCGCCGAGCGCCTCGCGTTGAACGCCGTCGCCACTGCCCGCGGCCTTGCCGAGGACACGGGCGCCGACGTCACGATCGCGTGGGGCTGCACCGGGGGCCGGCACCGCAGCGTCGGCCTGGCCCGCGCTTCGTATGAGCTGCTGCTCGGGGTCGCCGGCGGGGCCACCATCGAGCACCGGGACGTCGACCAGGACCTCCTGCCCGCCGGAGTCCACAACCGGACCGAACCCGAGAGCATCCGCTACACCGCCGATGTAGTCGCGATGACGCCGAATGGTGACGTGCTGCTCATCGAGCGCGGCTGGCCGCCGCACGAGGGCGCGTGGGCGCTGCCGGGTGGCCATTGCGACGTTGGAGAGACAAGCCGTACAGCAGCGGCCCGGGAGCTGGCTGAAGAGACCGGTGTCCACGTCGCCGCCGAAGACCTGCGTCAGATCGGCGTCTTCGACCAGCCCGGCCGCGACCCGCGCGGCCGGTACGTCACCGCCGCCTATCTCGCGGTCGTCCCGGCCGACACCCCGATCCTCGCCGGGGACGACGCCCGCACGGCCCGTTGGTGGCCTGCCTCCAACCTGCCGCCGCTGGCCTTCGACCACGCCGACATCCTCGACCTGACCACCGGCGTCACCGAGGCCCTGACCCCGACAGACATGCTCATGGTCGACCTTGACGGTGGTAGGGGCGGCCCCCTTCAGGGCGACATTGCCTGATCGCCCCGCGCTGTCCGAACCGCACGACAGGATGAACCCGGGGTCGCCGTCACGGCGGCCCCGGGTTCATCCAAAAAGGAGACCGACCCCATGACCGACAAGACACCCGCCAAGCTCGCCGACGACGCGTACGAGGCCCTCCGTGCCCTCAACCACGCCACGCTCGCCCCGACCCGGGGAGGCGAGAACTGGGAGTTCCCCGGCGACGCCTACAGCGTGGTGGGCAACCTCTCCCAGGCGGCTATGGTCCTGTCGCAGGCCCTGGAGCAGACCGAGGCACTGGTGATGCATCTGGAGGCGAGCGGGAACCTGCGCAGCGACAGGAACACGCTCGACACCGACCTTGCGGCCGCGTACGACGGTCTCGCCGAGGCGAAGGCGGCGGCGCAGACGCTGTTCGAGGCGCTGAACCGGGCCCACTCCGGGCTCAGCCCCATCGCGTACAAGGACTGATGGACACCTCGCTCGTTGGACAAACGAACCCACGCCCTCGTCATCGTGGCGCTCGAAGAGGCTGTCCCGAGCGCGAGCGCGTAGGAGACTCGACACCACCGACCGAAGGAGAGGCCGACTGTGTCAGCGCAACCCGAACACCATGACGTCGTCCCGTCGATGCGCACGCTTGCCGAGCTGCGCGCCGCCCTGCAGTCCTGGGGGTTTCCGACCGACCCCGCCGAGCTCGAAAGGGAGCTGGCGGACGCGGACTTGGACGACCTGACCCAGGTCCGTGAGATCACCCAGGCGTACCGGCATCGCGTGCTCCTCCGTGTCGACGGAGCTGGGCTCGCCGCCTTGGCCCGGTCGACCGAGGACGTCGTCGCCGAGCTCCGACGCAAGATGGAGGCCACCGGGTGACGTCTGTCTTCTATAGCGACGGGGCCGAGAAGCTGCGCGCCGAACTCACCCGAAGCGAGCAGGCCGCGGTCGAATCCGTCCGCCGCTCGCTTGAGGGCGAACCTGATCCCGATCACAGCCGCGGCCTCCCGGACGCAGACCCCCGCTCTGAGTCATTCGTGGTTGAGCTGCTGCCCGAACAGACCGGGGGCCGGGGGATCTCCGTCGTTTACCGCTACTCCCAGGACCTCGACGCAGCCCTGATCTTGTGGCTCATCGCGGGACCCTGACCAGAGGCATGAAGCGACCCCCGGCAAGGCAAGTGCCGGGGGTCGCTTCATGCTCACAATAGCCAGCCCTCCCGGCACAGGCGCCCTTTCCCTCTGGGAGTCTGCGAACCACTAGACATGCAGACTCTGAGTCTGCATACTAGAGACATCGGCAGCGAAAAGGCCAGCAAAACCGCAAGCCAAAAAGCAAGCACTGTCCATGTTCAATCAAGCTAGATAAGGAAGAACCCATGATCTTCGGATTCAGCGAGAACGCAGACGGCACCAGCAGCATGGCTCCCCTGCCCGACGCTCTCAAGGACCAGGTGGAGAGCACGATTGCCCTGAGCAATGGCGCCACCTACACCGACGCCAAGGGCGACACCTACACCACCTCGCCCAACGGACAGGGCGACTGACAGCCCATCGAACGCAGCGAAGCCGCCGTGAAGTTCACGGCGGCTTCGCTGCGTTCGTTCTGTCTCTCATGCCCCAGGAGCCTTTTGTCTTTCCCTGGTGGCGTCAGGCGATGTCCTCGTAGTCGGGGAGCGCGTCCGTCCGGGCGGTGACCCTGAGCCAGACCTCTGCGTCGGCTGGGGCCGCCGCGACACCGGCCTCAATCGCCGCCGCGGCGACGTCGTGGACGGCCTCGCTGCTGAGCCGCCAGTCCCTGGTCGTGTGCCCGGCCGGGCACGTGATCCAGGCATCCTCACCGCGCGCCGCCAGCGTCAGATCCGTACGGACGTCGCACTCACGGCAGGCCACCGGCATCCGGGAGCGATGCCCCGGGGTGGACTCGATCCAGACCGCCGTGCCAGCCACCGTCACCTGTACCTCGTACGCCGTGTCGTCCATCTGCGCCGCCTCCGCCTGCCGCCCGGTGTCCCGGTCATCCTCACACCGGAACCGGCCGTCCCAGAAGACGTGCCGCACCATTACCGGTCGCGAGGGTGTCCGTGCGTGCGTGCCGGAGGCGGGAGACTCTTCGCATGAGCACCGCGCGACGACGACTCGGTACCGGCCCGAGCACCACCAGGAGCACGCCACCGGCCGGACCCGCGCCGCGGCTGCTGCCCGCCGAACGGATCGAGCCGGGCCAGCTCCCGGGCGACGGCGAGCACCGGGCCGTGGCAGATCCGTCCGGCCGGCGGACCCTCGGACCCGGCACCGCACGGTGATGGATCCCCGTGTGTCAGTCCTGGCGGAGGCGGTCGAGTAGACCGTCCCGGTCATGATCAAAAACAGGGGAAGCACGAAGGGGGTTCCCCTTCGGGGAACCCCGGCACGCCGGGAAAAGCACAAGAGCACAAGCGGGGACACAGCGCACGACACAGTGCGGGACACGGGGGCACGGGCATGGCGTGGGTGACGGCGATCCGCGACGACGAGCAGGTCGAGTACCGGCTGCGGGAGCAGGCAGGGTGCTCGGTCGTGGCGTCCGACGCGGTGGTCCAGGAGGCGGCCGACCCGGCGCTGGAGTACCGGCTGAGGGAGGAGGGCGGCGCCGCTCTCGTGTGGATGGGCAGCGGCCTCGCGGCGGTCGGGCTGACCGAGGGCGCGGTGCTGGACGAGGAGGGCAAGGAGGCGGCCCGGCGGCTGATGGCGGGCTGCCACCCGGAGACCGGGGCCCGGCTGATCCGTACGCAGACGTCGGTCCGCGCGCACCCGGCGGCGAAGCTCACGACCGCCCGCCTGGTGGAGGCGATCGAGGCCGCGGCCGAGGAGCAGGGAGTGGCGGCCGCCGGTCTGCTGGAGGGCAAGCCGAAGCAACAGCGGACGCTCGCGCAGATGCAGCGGATGGTCCACCGCCAGGGCGACCGGCACCGGATGCAGGTGGGCACCCTGCACAAGCTCGCCCGCGCCGCCGGCCTCGACCTCGCCGACGTCTACGGCGAGAGAGAGCTGGCCGATGCGCGGGAGCACGCGGACCAGCGGGTCGATGACCGGGTGCGCGGCTGGGACCTGATGCTCGACGTCCCCAAGTCGGACAGCGTCCTGCCGGGGCTCATGGGCGAGGAGGACGAGCGGGAGTACCGCGACCTGGTGCACCAGGCGAAGCGGGACACGATCCGGGAGGTCGAGCGGTGGGTGGGGTACGCGGTCGGCTCCGAGGACGGGCAGCCGGTCCGGCTCGCGACCGGCGGTCTCCTCGCCTGGTCGGTCGAGCACCAGTCGGCACGGCCGATGGGCGACGGGCAGCCCGGTGACCCGCACCTCCACATCCACGTGACGATCATCAACATGGGGCTGTGCGAGGACGGCGAGTATCGCTCGATCGGCAACAGCGGCCAGGACCTGCACCGGCACGCCGCCGCCGCCGACGCGTACTTCAAGGCCCGCGTCCGGGCGCTCACCTACAACCGGTTCGGTGTGCGCCGGACGAAGGCTGAGCGCACCGGGGCGTGGGAGGTCGAGGGGATTCCCGAGCCGGTCCGCGACCTGTACTCGCGGCGCCACGGCCGGATCGTGGACCTGGCCGGGGACGAGGCCGGGCGCCAGGAGCGCGACCGTGCCGCCGCCGAGACCCTGCGAGCCAAGCACGCCGCCGACGCGGCCGGGATGCGGGCGAGCTGGCGGCAGCGCGCCGAGGAGGCCGGGGTCGACGTCGAGGCGATGGTCGCGGCCGCCGCCCCCGGACCGCCCGGCCCGGACAGCGGCCCCACCGTCGACGGACCCGGCGGGCCGCGGATTCCACCGCCGTCCGATCTCGCGGCGGTCGTGTTCGACCCGGAGACCGGACTCACTGCCACCGACAAGACTTTCTCCCGCGCGCAGCTGCTCGCGGCGGTCGGCAACGCACTGCCGTACGGCCTGGACGACGGTGTCGGGCGCCTGGACGAGATCGCCGACGAGGTCCTGGACGTGGCCGGGTACGCGGTGCGCGTGCCGGACTACGGGTCGACCGTGATGACGTCGACCGCCCGGTACACCACCCAGGACATCCTGGACGCCGAGGCGTACGTCCGGGGCCAGGCGCTCACCCGCCACGGCGAAGGCCGCACCGCGCTGACCCCCGATCAGTCGGCGGCCGCGGTCGGTGTCTTCGAGGTCGCGGTGGGCTTCGAGCTGTCCGTCGAGCAGCGTGCGGCGGTGACCCGGCTGCTGACGGCCGGGCACGGCATCGACACCGTCGTCGGCGTCGCAGGGGCGGGCAAGAGCACGCTGATGGAGGCGTGCCGGATCGGGTGGGACGCCACTGGCACCACCTACGCCGGGGCGTGCCTGAGCGCGGTGGCCGCCCAGCAGCTCACCCAGGCGTCCGGCATCCCGGCCCGCACGGTGGCCTCGTGGCTCCAGCAGATCCGCACCGGGACCGGCCTCACCGGGATCGACGTCCTGGTGCTCGACGAGGCGACGATGGTGGACGACCGGGCGGCCGAGGTCCTGATGCGCGAGGCGGCTCGCACCGGGACCAAGGTGATCGGCATCGGCGACCCGCTCCAGCTCCAGGCCGTGGGCGCGGGCGGGTGGTACCGCGAGGTCCACCGGCTGGTCGGCGGGCTCACCCTGCACGAGAACCGGCGCCAGGAGGACGCCGCGGAGCGGCACGCGCTGGAGGTCTGGCGGACCGGGGACCACGACCAGGCGCTGCGGCTCCTCGCCGACCGGGGCCGTGTCCACCCCACCGAGTCGGCGGACGAGGCCCGCTCGCAGATCCTCACGGCGTGGGACGAGGTCCGCCGCGACCGGTGGCCCGACACGCACGACCTCCTGGACGACCTGGTGGTGCTCGCCGCCCGCAACTCCGACGTCGACGCGCTGAACGCGGGGGCGCAGCAGATCCGCCGCGCGGCCGGGGAGCTCGGCGAGGAGCACACCTACGCGCTGCCCGGCGGGGACCGGCTCACCCTCGCCACGGGCGACGCCGTACGGGTCCGCGCCAACGACTACAGGTCGAGGCGCGGTGAGGGGCCGGACCTGCTGAACGGGTACCGGGCCATCGTCAGCGGGATCGAGGCGGACGGGCGGGTCGAGATCACGTGGCGCACCCGCACGCGCGGCCAGGACGACGCTTACGTGTCCGCGTGGCTGACCCCGGATCAGGTGGCCTCCGGTGCCCTGTCGCTGGGCTACGCCATGACGATCGCCGCCTCGCAGGGCATGACGTGCGACACCAGCCTCATGTACGGGCACGGCGCCAATGCCTTCGCGGCGTACCCCGGCCTGACCCGGGCGCGGCGGGAGAACCATTTGTGGCTGCCGCTCGCGGTCATCGAGTCGGAGGACACCCGGGCGCGGCTCGGTGCGGCCCGGACCGAGCGGGAGCGCCTGGAGCGGGCCGTCGACGCCTACGCCCGTTTCCTGGGGCAGTCGCGGCCGGACGCGATGGTCTCCGATCTCCTGCACGAGCCGCCGGCCCCGGCCGCCGCCGTCATCCCGTCCCCGGCCCGCACCCGGAGTGTCGACACCAGGGCGGCCCGCGCACGGTCCTCCACACTCCACGACCAGCGCCAGCGCGAATCCCAGCCCCAGCAGCAGGAGTACGGGCTGACCGGCGAGCAGACCCAGCGGCTCGCCGAGATGAAGGACGAGCGGGAGCTGGCCGGGACGCGGGCCTGGACCCAGCGCCCGTACGGCGACCGGAGCGACCAGGAGCTCACCCGGCTGATCGCCACCGGTCCGGTCGACGCCCGGCGCGAGGACAGGGCCGCCGCCGAGGCCGAGGAGACCGAGCGCTCGCTGCTGGAGCAGATCGCGGACGGCCAGGCCCGCGGGGAGACCCGAGGCCAGCGCGAGGTCGCCCCCGTCTACCGGCTGCTCGATCTCGCCGACGAGCAGCTGGCCGTCGCGCGTACCGAGCAGGCCCGCGAGCAGGCCGCGGCCGAGGTGGCGGCCACGGCCGACGAGCACCTGCGCGCCCTGTCGGCCGCCGCAGGCAAGGGCCGGATCGCTCTGCGCATGGCGGGCACCTCCCGGAAGGAGCACGGTCAACTCACCCAGCAGGCCACCGAGCAGCGGGCCGCCGGGTGGAGGGACGCGTCCGACGCCCGGATCGCGGCGTCCCGTGCCGCCGAGGCCGCGTGGGAGATCGTGCGGAGCAGCCCGTACGCCACCGTGCTGGGCGCCACACAGCGCCAGGCGCCGGACGTCGACACCCTCGCGGCCCGGCTCACCGAGATGCGCGAGACGAAGGCGCCCGCACGCGCCCAGCAGATCGACACCGGCGACCAGAAGCGTGTCTCCCGCGCCCACGGGCAGGCGGCCACCGCCCGGAAGGCCGCCGCGATGTACCGGGCCGTCGCCGCCGACGCCCGCACCGAGAAGCAGCTGCGGGCCCGGATCGCTGAGCACCACCCGTCGCTGCACCGGTCGGAGACCCTCGCACGGGCAGAGGTCAGGCAGGCACAGGAGGCCCACACCGCCCGGATCGAGGCTCAGCAGAGCCCCAGCTACCGGCCACCGGCCCCAGGGCGCTCCGGGCCCTCCCTCGGCCGATAGTCGCTCCCGGGTCCCCCGGTCGTTACGCCGGACATGCAATCCGTCGCCGCGCTGCTCTGGTCGTCCGATGTCCCCAGCCCGCCCGTGGTGCCCCACTGCCGCCCCTGCCTGGAGCCCCGCGTCCCGCCCGGTGGGCTCGGACCTGCAGGAGGCCGCAGCGTGGTCGCCACGCTGCTGCTGAAGTGCTCGCTGTGCGGCGCCACCGGGCCAGTGCACGTCCTGGGCGATGACCTGGACGGCCTGGCCGTCGACGCGCTCGACCACCTGGCCCGCCGTCACCCCGGGTCCCCGGCTGACGTACTGGTGATGCACCAGCACAGCGCCTCCGGCTTCGGCGCCCCGGACCAGGTGGCGGCGCGGACCCGGGGCCTGCGATCGGCGAGCGACGAGCCGCTCACCGAGTAGGCCCGCCGTCGCCCGCACCGGACGACTCTTCGTACTGCGCGATGGTCTTCTGCAGCCGGGCAGCGAGGTCCTGGAGGTGCGGCGTGAGGGCCCGCTCCATCGCGGTCTCCCCACGCTCCGCTCGTATCCGCGCGTCCTCTTCGTCGAGCATCTCGTCGAGCGACTTCGGGTGCGGGTCCAGCCGGTCCATGAGCCAGGCCGACGCCCGCCAGTCGCCCGGCCGCCGGCGGACCCGTCGCTCGGTACGGGTCTCCCCGGTGACGGAGTCCGTCCACGTGCGGTAGGTCTCGGAGACTACGGCCCCGCGGGCGGCCTCCTCGATGTGGCCGGTGGCACGGACGGCCGCAGCGGCACGGGCACGGGTCACCCTCGCGTACAGGGCAGCGCACGGGTCGGAGGAGTCGATGTCGAGCCGCCCGCCCTGCGTCTCCACCAGGTCCTCGCCGACCCGCATCCACCGCAGGAAAGTGGAGCGGCCGATCCCCGCCGCGTCGGCAGCCTGCTGCATCGGCAGGCCCACGGCGGTCGCGCGGGTCAGGAGGTCCATCACCGCCGGGGTCAGCAAGGAGGGGCGCCCCGTCTTGCGGCGCTTACGGCGGGCGGGAGTCATCTCAGTGATCTTCATGTGGGCGGACCGTACGGACCGCCACGGCTACCGTCGCGGCCTTCGCGGGACTTCCGGGACCGGCCCATCACGCGCGAGATACCAGCCTCACCGGCTACCGTCGCGGGCTCGGTCGAAGTGCGCTCCTGGTCCGCCGCCCGGTGTAGGGGAAGAAGCCACCCGCCCCGGACGCGGTGCCCGGGGCGGGTGCTCAGAGGTCCTCCGGCCGGAGATCGCGGACCCAGTGCCACGTACCGGTGGCGTCGGGTGCGTACATGGACCGGCCGCCGGGATAGCGGCCGTAGTCGCTGATGATCGCGGTCCAGGGGTCCGGGTCGTCGGTGTCCACCGGTACCACCCAGCCGTCGAGCGGTCCGCCGTGCAGCTCTACCTCGGTCGTCGTGTCGTCCACGGCCCCACGGTACGAGGAGCGCGGGCGCCAGGAGGGCGATCTGGCAGAAGGTCAGCCGGTGCTGTGATCGGGTACGTGGCGCCCGTCGTCGAGGCGCATGTACCTGCCGGACGGAAAGTCCGCGTCCAGGGTCAGCACCGGGCGGTTTGTCTCAGCGTCGACCACGATCACCTTGCCCCAGGGCTTCATGAGGGCCATCACGAGGTCCATCACGTCATGATGGAGGAAACCTGTTCAGCCATGGCCCATTCTCCCAGCTCAGCCGCCGGGTAGCTCCATCACGCGACCGCCCGTTCTGCCGAAAGTAGAGGTGAAGGGGAAGGGTCGGATCGGAAGCCGCGGGCGGGTGGAGCTGGTGGCCGGCGGCGGGTACCCGGGGTACCCGCGGTGCGATCATCTGTCTCCCGTGGGAAACGGCTGTCCCCGCTCGTGCGCCTGACGTCAGCTTTTCCCAGGAGCCCCGTATCGGCTACGGGCGGTGTCCGGGTGAAGCTCCAGCCACTCACCGATGCCCTCCCAGGTGAGTCCGGCGGACCGGTCGTACGCGACGGCGGCCTCCATCACCTCGCGCACCAGTTCCGGGAGCCGCGCTGTGTAGGCGCTGCGCACTGCCTGATCGCCCGGGGTCAGATCCGCGAGCTCCTGCGCCGCTACGGCCAGGCCGGCGGCGCGAGCCCGCGCGACTTCGGCCAGTACCGCCTGGAGCTGGGCGTCTGGCGCTGGCCGCACGATCGCGGCGGGATGGGTGCTCCGGTGGTGGGCCTGGCGGCACGCGCCTGAGCAGTACCGCCTGCGGGCAGTCGAGTCGTCCGGCAGTGCTTTGGAGCAGACAGCGTTCGCGCAGCGGCGGTCCGACACCGGGTCCTCCTGATGTTGCGTTACGAGATTGGAGATTTTCCGTTGCGTCACACCATGGCGTGACGCAACGTAAATTTCCCGGTCAGCGTAACGCAACAGCATTGAGGGGCGGAACCCTGCCGCCGCGCGGGATCCGATCAACCACCGGGGGCGGAAACGGCCATCTGCGCCTCCACCTGCGACGACTCGGAAGGCAATGGGGGCCCCTGCGCCGCTCATGGCGACTCCGGAGCCCCGCTGCCGCCCACTATCGGGTCCCAGGCTCCAGCGCCTCCCTGGGGCTCACGCCACCTACTGTCGGCCTCCCCCCGACCTTCAGCTCCGGCACGTACTTGTAGAGCGTCGTCCGGGAGATGCCGAGCAGCTTGGCAATGGAACTGATCGACGCGGCCGGGTCAGAGAGCATCGAGCGAGCGTGGCGGATCTGCTCGGCACTCATGGCCGGCGGGCGGCCGATGCGCTCCCCGCGGGCACGAGCTTCGGCCATGCCTTCGACGGTGCCCTGGACGATCAGCTCCCGGATGAACTCAGCGAGCGCAGCGAACACGTGGAAGACCAGCCGACCGCCAGGAGTCGTGGTGTCGAGTGACTCATGCAGCGACTGGAAGCCGATGCCGCGCTTGCGCAGGCCGCCGACGATCGCGATCAGGTCCTGGATGGAGCGGCCGAGGCGGTCGAGTGACGGGACCACGAGGGTGTCGCCAGGGCGGGCGTAGTCGAGTGCCTTCCACAGCTCGGGGCGCTCGGCGTTCTTGCCAGATTTCTTGTCGGAGAAGACCCGGGCACAGTCGGCTTTCTCCAGTGCCGCGATCTGCCGGTCGAGGAGCTGGCCCTTCGTGGAGACGCGTGCGTAGCCGATCAGTACGCCGGTGGCGGTGGCGGGGAACGCAGCGAGGACGGCGTCGCCGTCCTCTGTCCACTGGGAAGGTGTCGTCATGTGATCACTGTACATAAAAGGGAGGTGGTTAGTTGTTGGACGCCGCACGTTTCTGAACACCTTTGTTGGACGCCTGGACTCACCCGCAGGAGGTTAGATCCGGGCGCTTGGCCAGACTGTCCAAGAAGCGATCGATTGATGGACACTCCTGGATCAGGGTCGCGCCGCTCCTCGACGGCTTGACGTGCGCGGCCGGGCACCGGCGAGGGCCCGCGCCAGTTCTGACGCGGGCCCTGCTTTCGTACCGGACCGACCGCGAGCTGCAAGAGGTCTCAGGCCCGTCCGTTTATCTCCTGCGGCCTTGGTGGAAGCCCTGGCGTGCCGCGGAGCGTGCGGCACCATGACGATGCTTGCGAGCTTCCTCCGGGATCTCGGCGACGTCGCCCAGGGCGACGCGGATAGCGTCCGCGTCCGCCGGCGGACCGCCCGTGCTCCGCTCGTAGTCGGCGAGCAGTTCGTGGACGAGACCGGTAAGCCGGGTGATGCGCGGGTCCCGCAGCCGTTCGAGCGGGACCTGCATGTACGTCGCCTCGAACAGGTCCGCGCCGACCTCGACCGGTAAGGCGTTTTGGTCGGAGCTCCACTGTCCGGTGTCCGGGTCGTAGACGACGGGCCGGAGCCCGACGACGGGTGAGTCGTACTCTTCGTTCCAGGACCGCCGGAAGTGCTCACCGTCAGGGGAGCGCCACACGTCGGAGGCTGACGTCATTCCCCCGCCTTCCTGCGGCCACCGCGCGCCAGGGCCCGCCGAGAGGTGCGCGGCTGGGGCCGGTCAGCTCGTTCGACGGTCACCTCCTGGTAGTCGTTCCTGGGCGCGGCCGGGGCCTCCAGGAACAGCACCTCCATGAAGACCCGGAGCCCGCCGTCCCTGTGGTTCGGACTCTCAGAGATGTTGCCGACGACGACCTCTGGGGACGCCTCCGGTGCCCGCTGCACTGCGGCCGCCGTTCGCCGGGCCTTGTCCGGGTCAGAGTCCATGATGCGGAGCAACGACATCAGGCGCTCACCTCCGGCAGGCCAGCGCCGTAGCCGTCCAGCGTCCAGGCCGCCCGCTCCCACACGGGTTCGGTGCCGTCCGCAATCCGGTGCAGCACACCGGCCATCGACACCCCATCGGCCGCCAGGTCCAGCGACCGCGACCACGGCATCGGGATATCGCCGCTCCACTCCCACGGGGCGCAGGCACGCGTGGACGAGTGCCGGTCCGTCCAGCCGAACCATCCGACCCAGACCTGCGTCACCGAGGCGTTCGCCGACGAGTGGGGCGCGGCCCACGGGTGCAGCGGGTCACGGCCGGAAGGGACCGGCTCGGAGCTGGGCAGGCGCAGCACCGCGTGCGGGTAGCGGCGGTTCGGGCCCATGAAGTCGGGCTCCTCGATCACCCGCCGGTCCGCCAGGAGCGCATCAAGCCGGTCGAGGACGGCGCCGCGCTCGGGGCTGCCGTACTCCCCGGCCTCGGCGGCGTAGAGGACCTGGCGGTCGCACACCGAGACCACGGCAACGCCCTGCGCCTCCGGGAGCGAGTCGGGTTCGACGTCCACGACCAGGAGCACGGCGGCCGGGTCGACGACCAGCTCACGCGCGAGGAGCTGCGCCTGGTCGTGCTGCTCCCACAGCGTCATCGCGTACCGGCACGGGTCGCAGAACCTCCCCTTCCCGAGCGGTTCCGTCTCCTCGGCGCCGCACCGCCGGCACCGGTACTGGAGTTCACGGGCCCGGTCGAGGACGGCGCGCTGCGCGGGCGACACCGAGCGCTTCGGCACTGCGGCGCTCTCCTCGTACAGCGGGGCGTACGAGTTGCCGTGGTAGAGGATCTGGCCGACCGGGTCGGACCCCGGCTTGAGGCCCTGGCGGTCGAGCTGGGTCTTGGTCTGCAGACCGTCCGGCACCAGGGCCCAGTCGGTGTACCGGGTGAGACCGGGAAGTGGCGGGATGGAGCGGGGCAAGGTGACCTCCTGTGAGTGCTTTTGAAGCGAAGGTAAGGCGTAGATCCTGAGTGCGCAACAACCGTCAAACGCTGGTTGACCTGCGCTTTTCCTGCGCGGTATCTAGCTTGCTTGAACACTTTTCCGCAAGCGGAAAGGCTAGCGGCTTAGCCAGCACGGATGGAACCCGTGAGACCGTCGTACGTGTGCGCGGTCGCGCGAGACTGCCAGCCAGCACCGGAGACCATCCGCGCGCACTATCTACGCCTCGCTGGCCAAAGAGCGGGTTTTCGAGGCTGGAGAGGCTGGTGGGGCTGGTGGGGCTGGTGGGGCTGGAGTTTCCGCGTGCGGGAATGCCAGCGGATAGGCCCGCGTCCTCGTCCGGTTTCCCGCCCGGGTGGCGCCGTGCTCTCCGGCCGGAATGGCTCGGGGTATCTAGCTAGACTGCGCGCCATGTCGGTGATCCCTTTCGTTGTCGCGGTGGAGCCCTGGGACCTTGAGGCCCTGGATGAGAAGGTCTCTGCCGGGCGGGCGTCAGAGCTGGCCTGGCTGAAGAAGGCCCGGGAGGACGAGGGCGTGCGCTTCCTCCGGGGCAAGGCGCAGAGCGAGGCCCGCGGCCGGGTGCGGGCGAAGTTCGCCGCGATGCGGGCGAAGGGGAAGCTGGCCGGCACCCGGGACCTGGTCGTCGCGCGTGCCGTCCGTGCCGAGCTCAAGACCCAGGCGTTGGACGGCCCGTACGAGCCGCTGCCCAGCAAGGACGCCCGGATGCCGGGGCGTCGCGTCGGCACCGGCCCGAGCCACTACGACCGGTTCGGCCACGAGAAGACGAAACTGACGGCCCGGATGGCGGTGCGCCTCCCCGCCGATCTCGGCGAGCAGCTCGTGCGCGCCACGTACTGGACGAGCGCCCCGGCCGTGAAGGCGCTGTGGGAGTGGCAGACCAGGTGGGGAGATGGCCCCGAGGTCATCTTCCGCGAGGCCGAGCGGCGCGGCGCGGTCACTCTCCTCGACGTCTGGTGTGCCGCGATGGCGTCCCGGCCTGACGCCGACGCCATATTCGAGAAAGCCAAGCTCCGGGCTCAGATCATCACCACCGGCGACATCTTCCGCGCCGCCGTGAAGCGCACCATTCGCTGACCTGCCGCGCCCTTGGCGGGCCTGCCTAGGGAATCGCGGTCTATCTGGCTAGATAACACGGGGACTCCTCGCGCCTTTGCTTGCTTTTCCGCAAGCCGAATCACAGTCGGGAATGCGTGCGGGTCAGCTTGCGCTTAGCCTCGCCGGTCGACAGGCTTCGCCCTACCTGACATGGAAGGGAGGGCCGATGGCCGTAGAAGGACTCGACACCGTCGCCGAGGTCTCGGAGAAGGGCGGGGTCGGTAAGACGTCGGTGACGGCGGGACTCATCGCGGTCGCCGCCGAGCTGGGCTTGCGGGTCGGCGGCGTGGACCTCGACCCGCGGTCCACGCTCACCGACGAGCTGGGTGTCTCGGAGCCGAAGTTGTCGGTGAACGACATCTACTACGTGGACCGGGAGAAGAAGCCGAGGGACCCCGCCGAGATCGCGCGGGACGTCCTGGTGCGCGCCGGCAAGGAGTGGCCCTCGAACGTCTTCCTCCTCCCCTGCGTCCGGGAGTTCGGCAACAGGGAGACCGACCCCGCCACCGGGATGGAGTTCCGCCTCAAGCGCGCCCTGTGGGGGCTGCGCGACCTGGTCGACATCATGTTCCTCGACGTGCCGCCTCGACCTGGCGGCAAGATCGGCGGATCGGCCCTGCTGGCGACGAGGAAGGTACTCATCCCCTCGACCCTCCTCAACGACGGGTGGCTCGGCGCCACGGAGGCCATCCGGTCCATCGAGCACTACAACATCCCCGGCGGCCTCAACGAGGAGCTGGAGGTCGCCGGTGTCGTACGGAACCTGGTTCCCCGTGATGGCGAGTTCCGCGAGATCCACCGGTACTGGGACGGCCGTCTCCAGGAGACCTTCGGCGACCTAGTGCTTCCGACGGTCATCAAGAACTACGCAGTGCGCGAGACCTGCCGCACCGCCCGCGCGCCAATCACCAGCGCGCCCGGCCGCGAGGCCAAGCTGCTGACCGGCGCGTACCGCAAGGTCCTGTTCCACACGCTGCCCCACCTGAAGGAGGGACGGAGCTGATGCCCAGCTTCCTCGACAAGGCCAAAAACAACCAGGAAGAGGGCCGGGAGAAGGACCCGGCCGCCCCGTCCGGCGCTCCGGAACCCGACTGGGACAACCCCGACTCCTGGAGCGGCGACGGCGGAACCGAGAACAATTCCGCAAGCGGGAATGCTGTCAATCCTGCGGACGCCGACGGCGACCAGGAGCACGGCGCCGACGGCGGCCGCGCCCGCCAGTCGGCCAAGCCCAAGGCACCCCGGCATCCTCCTCGCCGCCGGGGCCGGCCCCGCGGCCCGGAGCGCGAAATGCTCTCCGTCCGCATCCTCGCCTCGAACAACCGGAAGCTGACCGTGGCGGTCGAGAAGACCGACCTCAACCCGCAGACCCTCGTGGACCAGGCGCTGGAAGCCTTGTTCAAGCGGCTCAAGGTCGAAGACCCTGGCCCCGATCAGGTCGAGGGCGCCGCGTGACCGGGTTCGAGGAACCGATCCTCACCCTCCGGCTGCCGGTCCTGCTCGACTGGGAGCAGCACCGACCCGGCGGGTGCCGCTGCCTGTGCGCGGTCTTCCATCGTCTCCCCGGGGCAACCGGCTGTACGACAGGTGCCCAGCCCGGCCTGCTGCTCCGTGTCGAGACCGGCACCGAGACCAGCGGACCGCTGCCGGTCTGCATCGGCTGCTACACCGCGCTCGCCCCTCTCTGCGTCTGAACCCGCCCGGCCGCCCGCGTTCTCGCCTGCTTTTCCGCAAGCGGGAACGCGGGCTTTCCGCTGTCCGGCCTCTGCCCGGTGAGGCTGTGAACAGGTAGGACGCGGGCAATCTTGCTAGATAGAGCGTGGATTCACTGGTGGGACGCTCTCTCAGTGGCGGGACGCTCCCGGCAGCGCGTCCTGGAGGGGGAGGGTAGAACGGACAAGCGCGTTCGCGCTTGGCACCCCCGGGTGCGGGCCCCTTGCGGGCCGCGCGTTCACCGGCGACGGCCGAACCGGCCGCGACCGGCCTCCCGGCCGTCGCCGGGCGCGGCCCGCGGCCTTCCGCACGTCACCCGCCCCGCCGCGCCCGCACCGGCCCCGTGAGCGCTGCGGCCCCGCCCACGAAGGTTCGTCTTGCCTTCCGGCCGCGAAGCGTGCTTGAACAGCGACATGGCTGCTCTGAGCCACCCAAAGGCGGGGCGGCGTGCTCGACCGGACGGTTCGTCGCCGGGTGCGGATCGAGAGTGATCACTTTCCGTCGATCACGCGGACGGAAGTTGGGACGCAGGGACGCACAATTTCCCTTCATCTCTGATGGCTCCCTCTTCTCTCTCTTCTTCTTCAACATTCCAACAGAGATGAGGGGGTCAAGTGCGTCCCTGCGTCCCAAAAAAAGCGGCATATGGGGCACGTGGCAGGTCAGGGGCAGGGACGCACCTGGGACGCACCAGGGACGCAGTGCGTCCCAGGGACGCTCTTTGGGCCCTCCGGACGCACTGCGTCCCAGGTGCGTCCCTCATGTGCGTCCCACTCAGGAGCGTCCCTCGCCCCACCATTCCCTCACGCTCCGTGAGGGACGCGGCAGGGCACGGGATAGGGTGCGGACCGTCGACTGCAGGCGAGGGACAGGGGTGGGCACATGAGCGGCTTCGGTGGCTGGCTGGCGCAGTTCACGCAGGTCAGGGGCGGAATCGGTGACCTCGCGCGCGACGCTGCGGCGGACGCCGACTGGCCGGAGGAGCCCGACGAGCTGGAGACGTACGTCGACCACCTTGAGGCCGCCGGCGCTTCCACGGCCGCGCTGGAGACCCTGGCCGACGCCTGGACCCGGTACGTCGCCCGGAAATGAGCGTCCCACTCCCCCGCAAGCCCTCGCATACCTGGGCTGTGACCTGCGGTTTTGCGCTCAATCAAGCTAGATAGTCCGCCCCTGAGCGCGGGTACGCCGAAAGCCCGCCGGTGCGGTGCACGGCGGGTCGGCGGCAGAGCGGTGACGCTACTGCATCAGCTGTTCCTGCACCGGCTCGGGCGCCGGCTGCGGGACGGACGGGTCAGGACGCGGGATGTACCGGATGGTGATGGACCTCTTGCTGCCGGACTTCTGCCGGGTGATGTCGACGCCGAGCTTGTCGAGGTCGGAGGCGACCCGGTTGATCCGGCCGGACAGCGCGCCCGGGGTGCGCGGCCACTTGTCGTTCGTGATCCCCGCCTCGTGGGTGAGTGTGTCCAGCAGCTCGGCGGTGGTGCCCTCCCACTCGTGCGCCCCGCCCTCGCCGGTCGGCGGCTGGCGCTTCATCAGGTTCAGGAGCGTGGTGGCGACCTGGTTGGACTCCACCACCTCTTCGGCCAGCTCGGTGCGCTGCTGGAGGTAGTCGTTCAGGATGCTCGACGTCATGCTGCCGCTGACCTTGTCGAGCGCGGCCATGATCAGGCCGTAGTCCGCCATACGCGGCAGCGGGATCTCCCCGTTGTCGGCCTTCTCTCGGACGGCCGGGAGCTCTTGGAGCGTCCGAACGAGGAGGTCGAGGAGCGCACCGACGATCCGCGGCTGCGCCTCGTCGTACGCTTCCCACAACGCGGTCTCGGTGCGCCGCTGGGTGATCCGGTGCAGGTGGACCGGGATCATGCGGTCCGCAAGGTCACCGCGCAGCGTGCCGACGTCGATTCCGTTGACGATCAGCACCCGCCGGAACTCCTGGACCGTGACGTCGGAGTCCGAGTACAGGGTCCGCTTCACGTTGGCGTCACCGGTGGCCGCGCGGCACATCGCGTCCGACAGCCACTCGGGGATGCGCGAGAGGTTGTCGAGCCCGACGACCCACGAGCCGACCGCCGCCGTGGACCAGTCGTCCGGGTCCTTCGGCGTCGACCGCGCCGGAGCGGCGGACGGGTCGAGCAGCTGCACGAGCATCTTCGTCGCCGTTGACTTCGCGGTGCCCTGCTCGCCCGACAGGAAGAGCAGCGGGTGCGGGATGCCCGGGACGAGACCGGCGACCAGCCACGACACGAGCAGCGGCCACGACTGGTCCGTGACGTTCAGCAGCCCGCGCAGCTCCTTGAGCGACCCGCCGCCCTTGGGGATCGGCAGCGGCTGCGTGAGCTGGGAGCGGCGGAAGAGAGGCTGACCCGGCGCGGCCGGCCCCACGCTCCACTTCTCCGGAGTGACCGTGACGACCAGGCCGTCCGCGCGCCCGAGGTCGAGGAGGAAACCGTGCTCGGGACGCTTGCCGAGCGGGGCGACCCGCAGGTGCAGCGGCACCGGGTCCTCAGCCTGCGCCCGGCCCTCGATGGCGAGCATCGCGTCGGCGAGTGCCGAGGACGACGCCGCCTTGCCGTGCAGGCCGTAGTACGTCCGGGCCAGCTCGGCGCGCAGCGAGATCCGACCGCCGCGCAGCAGACGCGCGATCCGCGGACCGTCCTTCGGCACGGCGTACAGGTCGCCCGCGTCCGACGTGCCGAACTCGTACCGGCTGTCGGCCATCGCGATGATCTGGTCCGCCACGGACGGCGCCTTGTCGCCGCTGCCCTTCTTCGCGGCCGGTCCCCGCGGCTGCGGGGGCGCCGACTTGGTCGACTCCTTCCAGGCCCGGAAGGCGGCGAGGTCCTCGGGGCTCAGGTCCATGTCCTCGCTCATGCCGTGCCCCCGATCACCAGCGGGCGACGCAAGCAGGTGCGACGGGATACGAACGTCTCGCATTCGAGACCACTCCTCGGGTGCCTGGCCCCGGGACGGTGAGACGTCGCCGGGGCCGTTTCCATTGCCGAGGCGTGGTCTACGTGGCGCTGAACCTTAGTGTCTTGCGGTGCGAAGTCGTTCACGCGGCACCGCCCATCCGGCGCGCGGGCGCGGTCATCATCCGGCGCGGCCGGGACAGCCCGGCGGTCATGCCGGAGCGGAGCGTCTTCTCGATCTCGAACGCGGACTTCTCGCCGAGCCCGGACGCCTGCGCGGCCTCCGTCAGGTGCTCCTCGGCGACGGCCTGATCCAAGAGGCCGGCGGCGACCAGCTGGCCCGCGCGGTACGCCGCCAGGTTCAGCCTGTTGTTGCGGCCGGTGTCCGGCTTCATCGCCGCCAGCTCGTCACACTCGCTGCGCAGGATGCCGTGGGCCCACCGCTCCTCGCGGCTGCCCTGGCGGGTCAGGTCCCGCAGCCGGGCGACCACATCTGCCCGGCGCGGCGCTCCCCCGCTTTTGGGTGGCTCAGGGGCGGTGGTGATCAGCGTCAGCAGCCAGTCCGGCAGCACCGCCGGATCGGTGACGCTGCCCTCCAGCTCGTACGAGACGCCGTCGACCTGCGAGCCGATGCCGACGATGTAGCCACCGGCGGCCCGGGTGTCGATGCACCACCCGATCGTCCGAGCAGTGTTGCGCACCTCGACCCCGGCCGGAGCTCGGTAGACGAGGTGACGGCCGCCGCTCCGCGTACGGACGGTCAACGTTGGAGTGATCTGAGCGTAGGGGATCTGCGAGGCGAGGGAGTCGAGCATCGTCATGCCGTCGACAATGTCGGCGAGACCGGACACGTCCCCGTCGTGCGGGACGTCCAGGTCAACCGCGACGAGAGCGGACGGACCGCAGGCGATGCCGATGTTGAATGGGGCGCGACCCCAGGTGCGCTCGATGACCTCGGGGTCGCGGGTCGCCCGCGCTTCCCAGTCGAGCCAGCGCGGCTCCTTCCCGCCGACCAGCAGCGGGTGCACGTACATTCCGCGCTCGGCGTATCGCAGCGCGCTGGCCAGCAATGTTGCCCGGAGCGCCCGGGTTGCAGCCGTGTTGTTCTCCCGGCGGTGTGGCACCGGGGCCGATACATCTCGTACCCTCATGTTGGAGAGCTCCTGAACTAGTTCTCTCGACGTCGCCGGGATGTAGTGATCCCGGCCTTGCTGTAACCGAGGCGCCCTGGCAGGGGCGCCTTCGGCGTTTCTGGGCCCTCATGGTGCACCCGCATACGCTGTCGATCTTCATCGTCCACGACCGTCCGGGATGATCCATCCGGTTTGTCGTGCCAGCGTTGTTGCGCGTGACCGTGTCGTGATCTAGGGCTGGGTGTCGGCCGAGGCTTCGAGCGCCCGGAGTACGGGGTCGAGGTCGCCGGTGTAGGTGACGTGGGGTTCGTCTACGCCCGGGGCTTCGAAGCGAGCGGCGTGCCGTAGTAGATCGGCTTCGCTGAACCACATGGCGTTGGGGTTGTCGTAGGTCTCCTGGTTGCGCTCCTTGATCCGGTCCCACCTTTCCTGGTGGGTGCCGGGCAGGTGGACCAGGGTCACGGCGGCGCCGATCTCCTCGCCGATCCGGCGCCACTTCTCGCGCTCAGAGGCCGTCCAGAAGCCGTGGTCTACGACGACGTCCCGGCCGGAGTCGAGGGCCTCCCGGACTTCCACCGCGATCTCTTCGAGGATCGGCTGCTCCCGGACGCGGTACTCACCCCTCGGGAAGTCGCGCCCGTAGTGCCCGTAGGTCTCCCACACCCGCTCGTCCGGGCTGAAGCGCAGGAAACCCTGGGCTTCGAGTGCACGGGCGACCTTGGTCTTCCTCGATCCCTGGAGGCCAGCCATCAAGACGAGCCGGGCCGGGCCGCTTCGCCCTGCGAGTGTCCGCATGATGCGCGTGATCTCCGTCTTTCCTTCTGGGGGCATGGTGCCCTTCTGCTGAGCCCGGAGCAGTGAGCCCAGGCGTTCCTCGGCGACATGGACGAGAGTGTCGTCCAGGAGCAGGGGTGTCATCGGATGACCTCTTCCTTGGTCCAGCGGCGCCCGGGTCCTCCCACGTCAACGCCGTATTCGATGGTCGCGTCACCGGTGTCCACGACCCGAACGGTCAGCACGGTTACGGCGGCCTGGGTGTCCTCTGGGATTTCCAGGGTTGCCGCGTCGGCGGGGGTGGTGATCCGAGCCCACATCGAGCTGTACCGCCGAGCGACGGGACGTCCGGTGTGTCGGGTGATCAGGTCGATGGAGGTCCCGCCGGTAAGGCGTCTGCCCATGAGCAGCTCCGGAAGTTCCTCGGCGAGGTCTGCCGGAATCCACGAGGTGGAGTGGGAGATCACGGCGCTGGTCTGTTCGTCGCGGTAGGTGCGTGAGCGCCGGAGCACGGGTTGACCTGCACTGATCCCGAGCGCCTCGGCGATTTCCTCCGGAGCGGACACGATGCCGGCCATGTGGGAGTCGGACCGCTCCCCCGCTCGCCATGACGAGCCGGTGAGCTTGCTCCGCTCCTCGCGGTCGGCGGCCGTGGCCAGAGTGCCCCGTGCCTGCACAACCGTTCCGTGGCCACGGGAAGAGATGACCAGCCCTTCCGCCTCCAGCGCCTTGTACGCAGCGTGGACCGTGGTTTTGGAGCCCTTCCCCGCGAGGACCTGGTCCTCAATCTTGGGCAGGCGCTCGCCCGGCACGTACTCGCCCTTGCTGATCTTCGCGGCGATCGCGTCAGCGAGGTCTCTCCACTTCGGTGGCATGTCCGGTGATCTCCTCCAGTTGAGGAGACCAGTGAACCATAGTCCTGGGAATGATTCCTAGAGGCTCGCTCTCCTGGGAATATGTCGGCGTCAGCGATTGACACGGGTTCGTAATCCTGGGAATGTCATTCCCGGAAGGCAGCGCCGAGTGGGGCAACTCACGAAGCGTCGCGGCACAGCCATGCCTAAACCACCAGAACTGCGCCCGAAAACGGCGCGGCTCTCCGGGTGATCTGCCAGGACCGCCGGAGAGCCGCCGGGGCCGTTACACCGAGAGGGGCACGACCCACATGAACATCATCGTCGCAGGTCAGCGCATCGTTACGGACTCCGAATTCCTGGAGGCCGCGGTCGGCTTCAACACCGAGGTCGAGCCGCTGGACTTCGCCGAGGAGTTCACCGCCGGCGGACTCTCCAGCCGGGACGCGCTGAACAGCTTCCTCGCCGACTTCCAGGTCGAGACGGACACCGACCGCGAGGACGCCGCGTACTACCAGTCCCTGCTGCGCCGGATGCCGAGGGAGCTGCGCCGCCGTACGGCCGCCGCCCCCGTCGTCCTGGCCGCCGAGCTGGAGACCGACGACGACGCCCTCGGCTTCGAGGACGACGACTTCACCGCCGACTGGACCGCCGCCGACTTCGACTCGTACGAGGTGCTCGCCTCGGTGGGCAGGCCGAACCCGGCCGCCGCCGTCGCCCTTGCCCGTCAGCCCCGAGCCGAGCGCCGCAGCGTCCGTACCGCCCTGCGCCTGGTCCGCGACGAGGTCCAGACGGGGGTGGCGGCATGAGGTTCCTCGCGCACCTCGCCCTGTTCCTGCTGACCGTGCTGGAGATGGCCCTCGGCGTGATCGCCGGGACCATCGCCCTGGTCAGCCTCATCACTGAGACCGTGGCCCGCGCGACGGCCGTCGGAGGCGACAGCTTCGCCCGGCGCTTCCGCCTGACCCCGACGTCCCCCCGGCTGCGTGAAGAACTCGCCGCCCTCCTCTCGACCATGGCCAACCCGGCTGGAGGCACCCGATGAGCAGCTACCGCGAAGAGCGCCGCGCCGATGCCGCGGCTCAGGCCGAGCAGGAGCTGAAGGCCGCCGAGGTCCGGGCGGCACAGGAGCGCGAGGACCGCCGCCTTGAGGTCGAGGCGCGGCTCAAGGCGCGCGAGATCAAGGCCGCGCAGCAGCGTGAGGACGCCGCAGCTGCCGAGGAGCGCCGGGCGGTCCGGCAGCGTGAGGCCGACGAGCGTGCCGCCCGTCTCGCGAAGCAGTCCCGCACGGACAAGCAGGCCAAGAAGAAGGCCAAGCAGGCCGCCCGCGCCGAACGCAAGGCTGCTCGGCGGCAGGCGCTGACCCCGGGCAACGTCTACCGGACCGGCACCCTGGCTCTGGTCACGGCGTCGGCTCTCGGGTCGATGCCCGCGCAGATCCTGCACTTCGCCCACATGTCGCCGATGCTGCTGCCGCTCCCGTTCGCGATCGAGGGCGCGGCCTGGGTGATGGCGGCCGGTGTCGCCTACGCCGACGAGAGGGGCCTGCCCGGCTGGGTCCGGTGGGCACTGCGCGGGTTCGTCCTCGCGGCTGCCGGGTTCGCCGCGTCCATCAACTACGGCTACGGCAAGAACATCGCCGGTCTGTCCGAGGCGGACGCGACCACGGCCGGGATCGGCCTCGCCGCGGTCTCCCTGCTCGGTCCTCTGCTCTTCGAGGTCCGCCAGTGGGTCGGCACGCTGTCGGCGAAGACCGGCACGGCTGAGGAGAAGAAGCGCCGGCGGGAGGAGAAGAAGGCGGAAGCCGCGCGGCAGGAACACCTCGCCCGCCGCCGCAAGCACCACAAGGACATCGCGGAAGAGGCGGACCGCCTTCTGTCGGCCTTGCCCCTCGGCAGCATCACCGAGGAGGAAGCCTTCGGGGCCGCCTGGCAGATCAAGAAGGGCACCCAGCAGGGACTGTCCGCCGAGATCTTCGCTCAGGTGACCGACGCCCGGGTACAGCTCGGAGCCGCCTTCGAACTGGGTGAGCACGTGCGCCCCGAGCTGGTCCGCGCGGGCATGCTCGCCAACCTCTACAACCCCCTCCCCGGACGTCTCGCAGAGGGCATCCCGACCCTCGGTCCGAGCGTCCAGCACCCTGCCCTCCAGCGGTCCCCTGAGGGCGCTACAGCCCTTGCGGGAATTGGGGTGTACGGCTCCAAAGACGCAAGCGAGAAAGCCCGCGAGAACGCCAGCGAGGACGCTTCCGGGAACACTGACGGGAACGCCAGCGGGAACGGCCCGCGCGGCCGGTCGGATGAGGAGCTGGAGGCGCTTTTGCCGAAGGCCCTGAAGGTGGCCGCCGAGCTCGTCGCGGAGGGCAACCAGATCTCCGCCGCCGCTCTGTCGAAGAGGGTGGGCATCCGCCGGGACGACGCGCGGCGGCTGCGGGACCGGGTCATCGCAGAGCGGAAGCTGAAGCTCGTCGACGGCGACGTTGCGATGGGGGCCTGATCCATGAGCCGCAAGCCCGCCATTCATGACGCAGAGCCGAGCCTGGTCGTCTCGCACGGGGCCGACTTCTTCGGCGAGGACCGCCACCCGCTCAAGGGCATCACCGCCCTCGCCCCGTACGCGGAGAGCTCGGTCTCGTTCGTCGACCGCCCGACGATCGCGCCGCTCGTTCGGATCCTGGAAGCCCCGGCGTCCCGGTCCTTCCCGGCCGCCGAGGCCGCGCAACTCTCCGAGCAGCTGCTCAAGGTCGCCCGCAACCGGCACACCAAGTCCGCCGTCGCGCTCCTCGCCCGCGCCATGGCCGATGCGGCCGCCCGCGCCGCAGCAGGCGGCGAGGCGTGGACCTGGACGGTTGAGGGTTCCACCGCTGCCGCTGCCGCCTGACTGATCCGCCCCCCCGTGAAAACCGGCGGGGCCCGGCGCCTCCCTACCAAAGTCGCCGCCGGGCCCCGCCTCCTCCCGAAGGAGAAGCACCAGCATGACGGAACAGCCGACTGCCTCGAACCCGGACCGTACGACTCTGGCCACCATCACCTACCTCCACGGCGCGGGGCCGGCCACGGACACCAGCGCCCCCGCTGCTGCCCCCGCTTTGGGTGGCACGAGTGACACCACGGACAAGGCCGCGGTCGTCGAGTCCGCCCGCCGAATCCTTGAAGGAACGGTCACTAAAACCGCAGGCGACCCCAGCAAGCCGGAGGACCCGGACTTCGACGTCTTCGACGACAGCCCGCTGATCCCGGCCTGGGCGCGATCGGGCAAGGGCTGGGCCATGTACTCGGGGGTTTTCTACCGGGCCAGGGTCCGTGGCTACCGCCGGTGGGTCCGCCGCCAGCGCACCGACCGGGGCCACGTCGCGCAGTTCCGCCGCGGCCGTCGCCGGGTGCAGGACTGGGTGCGGGGCTTCGAGGGTGTCCAGCTGCAGGCGATCGCCCACCAGGCGCACATTGCCGCAGCCGAGGCCCGGTCCGCAGCCCGGACCGCGCGCTACACCCCCAGCCTGATGCAGAACAAGAAGCTGGCCGCGCAGCAGCAGGCCGACCGGACTCAGACGGTTGCTATGCAGGCCATCGGCGAGCACAAGCGGCTCAAGGCGACCCGGCGCCGGGCCTATGGTCTGCGCCTGGGAGTTGCGTACGGTCCGCCGGCCGCAGCCATCGCCGCAGGTTACGCCCAGGCCGGATGGCTTGGGGCGACGGCCGGGAGCCTGGTGACTTTCTCCGGGGGTGCTTTTGCGGGCCGCCACCAGATCACGGAGGAGACCGACTGGTCGGCTGACTGGAGGTCGCTCGGAGACGGCGACGCCATGACTGCACCGATGCTCGACGAGTGCTTCCGCGCCGCCAAGGTCATTGGTGGGGACGAGTCCCTGGCCATCATCCAGATGCCGATGCTGGACGTGCGGGGCGCCTGGTCGACGATCGTGGACCTGCCGCCGGGAATTCCGGCGAAGAAGGCCATGCGGGGGCATGCCGAATTGGCGAGCGCATTCGGTGTGGAGGAAGCGCAGCTCAGCATTTCGAAGAACAAGTCGAAGGGTGCCAGGGCCGGACGGCTGGAGCTGTACGTCAGCAAGGACCTGCCGTTCACCGGTGACGTCGCTCCCGGTCCTCTGCTCGCGCTTGAGGGTGCGGCGAACTTCTGGGGCCGTATTCAGATCGGCCCCGACGTGCGGGGTCTGGCGATTTCCATCTCGGTCGTAGAGCGGTCCGGTCTTGTCGGTGGCGAGCCGGGTGCGGGTAAGTCGGCGTCGGGCAACACGATCCTGCTCGCCGCAGCGCTGGACCCGCGGGTCATCCTCTGGCTCGCGGACGGAAAGGGCGGCGGCGACCTGGAGCCCTTCGAGGGCCTGTGCGAGTGCTACGAAGGTGCCGCCGATCCCGAGGCGTTCGACGAAATGCTCGACGCCGCGATCCTGGATATGAAGAACCGGTATGCGCTGCTCAAGAAGCTGGGCAAGCGCAAGGTCACCGAGGACCTGTCGAACAAGCACCCTGAGCTGCGGCAGAAGCTGCTCTGGGTCGACGAGCTGATGCTCTACACGACGGACGAGGAATTCGGAAAGAAGATCACCAAGAAGCTCCGCAACCTCGTCTCCCGAGGGCGCGCGGCGGGGATCATCACCTTCTGCGCCACGCAGAAGCCCGGCTCGGACGTCGTCGACACCTCGCTGCGTGACCTGCTCTCCATCCGCTGGGCTCTGCGCTGCACCACTCCCGAGGCGTCCGACACGATCCTCGGCAAGGGCGCCGCCGCGTCGGGTTACAGCGCCAAGACCATCGAGCCGGAGATGCGGGGCGCCGGTCTTCTGTGGGCAGAGGGCTCGAACCCGGTCCTGGTCCGGGCGGACTACTACTCCGACGACGAGGTCACACTCCTGCTGGAGCGCGCCTACGACCTGCGGGCCAAGGCGGGCACCCTGCCTGCGGGGCCGCGGTCGCTCGCGGACCAGCTCCGGGAGACGGGCGAGGACGAGGGCCAGGTCCTCGCTGTCCTGGTCGACGTTTTCGGCGCCTACGACCAGGCGGCGAAGGCTGACGACGAATCGGCGGCCGTCGACTGGCTGCCAGGCACGGTCCTGGTCGACGCGCTCCAGGCGGCCGGACTCGCCATCAGCCCGGAGAAGCTGGCCCGACTGGTCGTCCGCGAGGCCGACGAGAAGAGGAAGCGGGCCTGGGAGGACAGCACGTCCGCGCTCAACGGCTACCCACTCACCTCGGTGCTCCGAGCGGTCGAGACGAAGTACGGCCTCACCGCCTGATCAACCTGGATCGGCCCTGGACGGTCGCCCCGTTTGGGCTGGTATGCCCCCGGACGGGGTGGCCGTCAACCTGGACGGCACCCCCTCGACCTGGACGAGTCCCGTCCGGGTCGGACCGTGCCGCATCCAGGATGCTCACCCCCTCTGACCTGCATCGATGTGGACGCTTCCGGGATCCCGTCCAGGTCGAGGGCTACCCAAACCCTGACAGAACGACCGGAAGGCGGATCCGTGTTCACCAGCCCTCCTGACCTCAGCCTCCAGGGCCTCGCCCACCTCAACAGTGTTCCGCTGCTCTGCACCCAGTGCGACAGCGGGTACGCCCTGCGAATCTACAAACGCGGCCCGCGCGAGGTGTTCCCGGCCTCCGTTTCCTGCCTGTCCTGCGGGCACTGGGAGGACTGCTCCCGGGTGATCACGAACGGCCTCGTCGACGCAGTGCTGGCGGCGCGGACCGGACGCGAGAAGGCCGGTGACGTCGACAGCTTCTTCGCCGAATGGCGTGGCGTGACCATGTACGGCGAGCTGGTCCCGGAGTTCGTCCTCGACGACGCGGTCGTCGTGCTGCGGGCACTCAGCGGTGAGGTCCGCAAGGACACCAAACGGTGGTGGGGCGGCAAGAAGAAGGCGGGCAAGGCTCAGGTGAAAGCGAAGGCCGGGGCCGTCGCCGACGCGGCGAAGGCGAAGGCCGGCGGCGCGGCCAGCGCGGCGAAAGCAACCGCCCTCACCACGGCCTGGACGCTGCAGACCGGCGGCGCCGGTCCGACCGCCAGCCCGAAGCCGAAGACGAAGCGATGCACCGTCAAGGGCTGCCGCAGCGGCATGGTCACCCTCTCCACCAAGGTCCACTCCGCGACGGGCAAGACCCGCGAGGTCAAGATCCCGTGCGGGGTCTGTCACCGCAGCGCCACCTGAAAGACCGCACGCCGGAAAAACTTTCAGGCCGCTGACCAGCAAAAACACCAATCATGCAGACTGCGAGTCTGCGAAGCAGTAGACATGCCGACTCTGAGTCTGCATACTCGAATTACCGCAAGCGAGAATGCAAGCGGAAAAGCAAGGGAGACGACCTGTGACCACCCGAAAGATCGCCGCAGAGACCACCGGCCCCGTCACCATCGACGCCAGCCTTCTGGGCAACGGCGGCGCCATCTCCGTCCAGGCCATTGCCGACTGCGAGCGTGCCACCCTCACCATCAGCACCACCGACGAGGACGGCCCCGCCGCTACGGCTGTCCGTGAGGCGATGCTCCGCCAGTCCGCCACCGGCCTCAACGTCAGCGTGACGGGCCAGGGCGGCTCCAACTGTGGCAGCACCATCATCACCGGCGGGGGTGTCACGGTGGTCCAGCACTCGGGGAACTTCCAGGGCGGCGTGATCAACGGCGGATTCTTCAGCGGTGACGTCTACATGAACGGTGTGAAGGTCTCCGGCCAGGCCATGGTCGTCACAGGTACGGCTCCCATCAAGATCACCGCCATCGTGCCGCCGGGCAGCAAGGTCATCGGCCGCACCGATTCCGCTGACATCGAGGCCATCGGCACCTTCGCCCTGGTCTCTGGCCACACCCAGTCCGGTGACCTGCGGGTCGACGACGCAGAGAAGGTCACCGCCTCCACCAAGTCGGGGTCCGTCACGGTCAACAAGGCATCGGACATCAGCGCCAAGACGATGTCCGGCGGTGTGTACCTCAACATCACCGACGTAGTCGACGCCAGCACGATGTCCGGCTCCATCGACATCCAGGACTTCGCCGGTACGGCCAGGCTCAAGACGATGTCCGGCTCGATCCGTGCCCACGCGACCGCTGGCGGCGACATCGACGCCAAGACGATGTCCGGCTCCATCAACATCACGGCCACCGCTGCCGCGCTCGATGAGCGCCTCGACATCCGCCCCCGCTCGATGTCCGGCTCGATCAACGTCCCCTCCCGCCGCATCCCGGACTCCGGGCCGCGCCGCCGCCGCTGACTCCGCCCCGGGGCGGCCGCCATCCCGGCCAAGGTCCGCCGGCCGCTCCGGGCCCCGATCCCGAACTGCAGACAACAAGCAAGGAGACAGCAGTGGACAAGCCCGGACGTATGAAGACCTTCCTGCTCAGCCTCATCGGCCAGAGCTGGGCATACGACAGCGTGGAAGACGTCGCCGAGGTCATTGGCATGAACGCCTTCGACGCTCACGAGGGACGCGTGGCGACCCACCGCCGTGGAGCGGCCAGCCTCACCGACGCGCTCGCTCTCCAGCCCGGCCTGGTCGACCTGCACGACGAGATGAACGACACGTGGCATTACCTCACCGCGCTGAAGGCCCGCGCCGATGCCCTCGGCTGCGCATCCCTCGCCGACAACCTGGAAAACGCCGCCAGCGGTGTGCGGGATGTCCTGCAACAGGTCGCCGGAGCCGCCGAAGCTACGGTTCCGCAGCCCTCCGCGCCCGCCCGGCAGTAGGGCCGCCCCGGGACGGCCGCCATCCCGGCCAAGGTCCGCCGGCCGTCCCGGGCCCCGGTCCCGCTCCGCAAAGGCAGCGGGGGGAGACTCATCGTCCCTCAAAACCGAAACGGAGCCCACCACCATGAGCCCTCGCCCCGACGCCGAAACACGCGCCGCAGCCAAGGCCCGGATCGCTGAACTGAAGAAGACCCGCGACCAGGCGCACGAGGACGCCGAGCAGGCCAAGACCGCTGCCGACGACGTGATGTGGCAGGCCATCGCCGCCGAGCTGGACAAGGGCGAGGCCCTCCAGCTCGACGCAGCCGAGGCCACCGACTTCAGCCGCGACCACATCGCCAAGCGCACGAAGCAGTACCGCACGAAGGACTGACCAGCCCGGCCCCCGGGATCCCCCGGGGGCCGCCCCCGCCAGGAGGTTGACCGTGAGCACCGACCGCGCCCCCGAGACACCGCGCACCGACGCCGCGGTCCAGCCGAACCGGCTGTACAAGCCGTCCTACGACATCACCCCGCGCTACGAGATGCCGCTGGTCCCGGTCTCCGGAGCGGTCCAGCTCCACGACGAGAGTGACCCGGTCGTCTGGGTCCCCGACGCGTACGGACGGATGATCCCGATGCGACGCTCCGCCGCCCCCGGCCCCATGCAGCCGATGCCGCCCCGCGACCTCTCCCCGCAGCCCCTCCTCGACCCGCGCGCCCAGATGATCGCGGCCGGAGGCGTACTCGCCGCCGGCACCGGATGGGGCATTGGCCAGGCCCTGGCCCCGCTCGCCGGAGTCGGAGCGGGCGGCCTGATGTGGATCGCCCTCGCCGTCGTCGGCTGGAAGCTCGCACCCTCCCTGACGCGAGGCGGCGGGACGGTCGAGCGGCACGAGCACCACACCCACGTCACGAACACGAACCGCGGCTTCGGCCGGTCCACCACCAACGTCAATCACTGAGCTGAGTGGAGATCACGATGGCGAGCAAGAAGGCGTTGAACCCCCCGAAGGGCCAGTGCCGCCAGTGCTGGCTGCACGCCTACGACAGCCGCGAGCAGCACAAGCACCTCGGCCCGCGCGAGGACTGCCCGGCGTGCGTGTCCCACATGGGCGGCCGCTGCCCCGACAGCATGATCGTGAAGGGCTGACCATGAAGCTCAAGTTCCCGTGGATGAGCCGCGCAGACCGGCGCCGCTGGACGTCCGCCCGGACCGTCACCGACCTCGGTGAACTGATGGCGCTCTGGCTGGAGGGCGAGATTGCCTCTCGCCCCGGTTACGCCGCCCGCTACGGACCCGACGAGGAGACCGAGTACCTGGTGCCGAGCCTCGCAGCCCTGTGCCGCGCCGGGTACATCACCACTCAATCGCAGCCCGGATCCGCCGGTACGGGAGAGAACGGCCTGTGGTGGGAGCAGCGGGCCGCGGTCGAGCTGGTCGTCGCCGACCCCGAGCTGCTGCCCCGCTTGGTCGACGCTGCCAACAGCGCCGGCATGGTCGTCCGCGTCAACGACTACCGGCGCGGCGGCCTCCAGGACGAGCCGGTCATCGTGACGACCTGCGATTGCGAGGCGGTCACCGCCTTCGCAGGCCGGATCAGCCGCGAGGACATGGCTGTCCAGTGGCCCGAGCTGAACCGCAGCCTCTACGACCAGGTCGCCCACGGCACGTACGTCTCGATCATCGCGCCGGAGTACGGCGCTGCTGGAGACCGGCTCTGGGTGCTCCTGGACCAGGTCTCCGGCCTGCGTCCCGCCCCGGACCCGGAGGACGACCCGTGGTCCGACGAACCCCCGTGGCACACACACGGTGCCCTGGAGCCCGAGCCCGGCGAGTGCACCCTGTGCGGCGCCCCGCTCTACCACCACCGGGGCCCGTACTGCAGCAAGGCGTGCGAAGAGGCCGACGCCGACGACACCGCAGTCCGCAGCTGACGAGAGGGAGACCCGCCATGTTCGAGAACCGCCGAGCCCAGCAGCGTCACAACAAGCTCATGCGCGCCGCCGACAAGCTGGTCGCCCCGCTGGAGGCACCCGCCACTCCAGCCGACCTCGCCGCGCTCGCCTTCGGCCTCCACCGCATCGAACTCCGGGAGGACGAGGCCGCCCGGTACCTGGACGCCGCCCGGGTCGGCCGCGGCTACCGCCTCCCCGAGCCCCTGCTCGACATCGAGTCCGCCGGCGCCAAGGACGCGGACACGGAGGAGCACCTCGACCTCGACCAGGAGGAGCCGGAGCCCGCCGCCGTCAACTGACCGGCACCCGGGTACGGCCCGATCCCAGCGATCCCCGCCCCCGCTTTGGGTGGCTTCCTTGAGCCTCGCTGAGTTGCAGCGCTCAGTGGGGCTCTTGCTGTGAGGACGTGCGTGTGACGTGCGGAAGGTACGGCGACCGCGCCCGGCGCCGCACGGGAGGCCGCTTGCGGCCGAGCGGGCGGTGACGGTGAACGCGCGGTCGCCACAGGCCGCAGACGGGGGTGCCGGGCGCGGACGCGCCCGTCCGCTCTACCCCTCCCCGCAGCCGCGCGTCTCAGGCGCGCGCCTTCCAGGCAGACGCACTGCAGGAGATGAATCACGGGCGGTACTCACTCGCAGAGCAGAGCCGACCCGTAAAGCGCGAGAAGTTCTTTAGGGCACTGACCAGCCAAAACACCCATTGCGCAGACTCGGAGTCTGCGAAACGGTAGACATGTCGACTCCGAGTCTGCATACTCGAATTATCGCAAGCAGGAAAGCAAGCGGAAACGAAATCGTGAATCAGTCAGGAGTCCAGTCATGACCGCAGCAGTCTTCGCCGCCGTGTTCGTAGCACTCCTCATCGGACATTCGGTCGGTGACCAGTGGGTCCAGACGCACCATCAGGCGTGCGCCAAGGGCGGGCCTGGGTGGTCCGCCCGGCTGGCCTGCGGGCGCCACGTCCTCACGCTGACCGCTACCAAAGTTCTCGTTCTGGCGGTCGTTGTGTCCGTCCTCGACCTCCGCGTCACCACGCTTGGCCTGATCGTCGGGCTGGGCCTGGATGCCGCCAGCCACTACTGGGCGGACCGACGGACGACCTTGGCCCGGTTCGCGAAGGCGATCGAGAAGAGCGAGTACTACAACCTCGGCGGCGCCGCGCACCCGGACCACCCGGTCACCGCAGACGGACGGCCCGCCCTCACCACCGGTACCGGGGCCTTCCATCTGGACCAGAGCTTCCACCACTTCTGGCTCGGTGTCGCCGCACTCCTCATCGCGGCCTTCTAGCTGGCCAGATACAGCCAATCCGACTTCCGGCACATCCCGCTTGCCCGACCAAGCACCTTGAGGAGAGCTGACCCATGACCATCCGCATCGTCTCCTTCGGCTACGGCCACGGACCGACCCCCACCGCCGACCTGGTCTTCGACCTCCGAGCCCTGCTCCGCAACCCGTTTTACAACCCGGAGCTGAAGCACCGCACGGGCCTCGACGAGGAGGTCTACGACCACGTCATGACTACCCTGGGCGCCGAGCGCCTCGCGTTGAACGCCGTCGCCACTGCCCGCGGCCTTGCCGAGGACACGGGCGCCGACGTCACGATCGCGTGGGGCTGCACCGGGGGCCGGCACCGCAGCGTCGGCCTGGCCCGCGCTTCGTATGAGCTGCTGCTCGGGGTCGCCGGCGGGGCCACCATCGAGCACCGGGACGTCGACCAGGACCTCCTGCCCGCCGGAGTCCACAACCGGACCGAACCCGAGAGCATCCGCTACACCGCCGATGTAGTCGCGATGACGCCGAATGGTGACGTGCTGCTCATCGAGCGCGGCTGGCCGCCGCACGAGGGCGCGTGGGCGCTGCCGGGTGGCCATTGCGACGTTGGAGAGACAAGCCGTACAGCAGCGGCCCGGGAGCTGGCTGAAGAGACCGGTGTCCACGTCGCCGCCGAAGACCTGCGTCAGATCGGCGTCTTCGACCAGCCCGGCCGCGACCCGCGCGGCCGGTACGTCACCGCCGCCTATCTCGCGGTCGTCCCGGCCGACACCCCGATCCTCGCCGGGGACGACGCCCGCACGGCCCGTTGGTGGCCTGCCTCCAACCTGCCGCCGCTGGCCTTCGACCACGCCGACATCCTCGACCTGACCACCGGCGTCACCGAGGCCCTGACCCCGACAGACATGCTCATGGTCGACCTTGACGGTGGTAGGGGCGGCCCCCTTCAGGGCGACATTGCCTGATCGCCCCGCGCTGTCCGAACCGCACGACAGGATGAACCCGGGGTCGCCGTCACGGCGGCCCCGGGTTCATCCAAAAAGGAGACCGACCCCATGACCGACAAGACACCCGCCAAGCTCGCCGACGACGCGTACGAGGCCCTCCGTGCCCTCAACCACGCCACGCTCGCCCCGACCCGGGGAGGCGAGAACTGGGAGTTCCCCGGCGACGCCTACAGCGTGGTGGGCAACCTCTCCCAGGCGGCTATGGTCCTGTCGCAGGCCCTGGAGCAGACCGAGGCACTGGTGATGCATCTGGAGGCGAGCGGGAACCTGCGCAGCGACAGGAACACGCTCGACACCGACCTTGCGGCCGCGTACGACGGTCTCGCCGAGGCGAAGGCGGCGGCGCAGACGCTGTTCGAGGCGCTGAACCGGGCCCACTCCGGGCTCAGCCCCATCGCGTACAAGGACTGATGGACACCTCGCTCGTTGGACAAACGAACCCACGCCCTCGTCATCGTGGCGCTCGAAGAGGCTGTCCCGAGCGCGAGCGCGTAGGAGACTCGACACCACCGACCGAAGGAGAGGCCGACTGTGTCAGCGCAACCCGAACACCATGACGTCGTCCCGTCGATGCGCACGCTTGCCGAGCTGCGCGCCGCCCTGCAGTCCTGGGGGTTTCCGACCGACCCCGCCGAGCTCGAAAGGGAGCTGGCGGACGCGGACTTGGACGACCTGACCCAGGTCCGTGAGATCACCCAGGCGTACCGGCATCGCGTGCTCCTCCGTGTCGACGGAGCTGGGCTCGCCGCCTTGGCCCGGTCGACCGAGGACGTCGTCGCCGAGCTCCGACGCAAGATGGAGGCCACCGGGTGACGTCTGTCTTCTATAGCGACGGGGCCGAGAAGCTGCGCGCCGAACTCACCCGAAGCGAGCAGGCCGCGGTCGAATCCGTCCGCCGCTCGCTTGAGGGCGAACCTGATCCCGATCACAGCCGCGGCCTCCCGGACGCAGACCCCCGCTCTGAGTCATTCGTGGTTGAGCTGCTGCCCGAACAGACCGGGGGCCGGGGGATCTCCGTCGTTTACCGCTACTCCCAGGACCTCGACGCAGCCCTGATCTTGTGGCTCATCGCGGGACCCTGACCAGAGGCATGAAGCGACCCCCGGCAAGGCAAGTGCCGGGGGTCGCTTCATGCTCACAATAGCCAGCCCTCCCGGCACAGGCGCCCTTTCCCTCTGGGAGTCTGCGAACCACTAGACATGCAGACTCTGAGTCTGCATACTAGAGACATCGGCAGCGAAAAGGCCAGCAAAACCGCAAGCCAAAAAGCAAGCACTGTCCATGTTCAATCAAGCTAGATAAGGAAGAACCCATGATCTTCGGATTCAGCGAGAACGCAGACGGCACCAGCAGCATGGCTCCCCTGCCCGACGCTCTCAAGGACCAGGTGGAGAGCACGATTGCCCTGAGCAATGGCGCCACCTACACCGACGCCAAGGGCGACACCTACACCACCTCGCCCAACGGACAGGGCGACTGACAGCCCATCGAACGCAGCGAAGCCGCCGTGAAGTTCACGGCGGCTTCGCTGCGTTCGTTCTGTCTCTCATGCCCCAGGAGCCTTTTGTCTTTCCCTGGTGGCGTCAGGCGATGTCCTCGTAGTCGGGGAGCGCGTCCGTCCGGGCGGTGACCCTGAGCCAGACCTCTGCGTCGGCTGGGGCCGCCGCGACACCGGCCTCAATCGCCGCCGCGGCGACGTCGTGGACGGCCTCGCTGCTGAGCCGCCAGTCCCTGGTCGTGTGCCCGGCCGGGCACGTGATCCAGGCATCCTCACCGCGCGCCGCCAGCGTCAGATCCGTACGGACGTCGCACTCACGGCAGGCCACCGGCATCCGGGAGCGATGCCCCGGGGTGGACTCGATCCAGACCGCCGTGCCAGCCACCGTCACCTGTACCTCGTACGCCGTGTCGTCCATCTGCGCCGCCTCCGCCTGCCGCCCGGTGTCCCGGTCATCCTCACACCGGAACCGGCCGTCCCAGAAGACGTGCCGCACCATTACCGGTCGCGAGGGTGTCCGTGCGTGCGTGCCGGAGGCGGGAGACTCTTCGCATGAGCACCGCGCGACGACGACTCGGTACCGGCCCGAGCACCACCAGGAGCACGCCACCGGCCGGACCCGCGCCGCGGCTGCTGCCCGCCGAACGGATCGAGCCGGGCCAGCTCCCGGGCGACGGCGAGCACCGGGCCGTGGCAGATCCGTCCGGCCGGCGGACCCTCGGACCCGGCACCGCACGGTGATGGATCCCCGTGTGTCAGTCCTGGCGGAGGCGGTCGAGTAGACCGTCCCGGTCATGATCAAAAACAGGGGAAGCACGAAGGGGGTTCCCCTTCGGGGAACCCCGGCACGCCGGGAAAAGCACAAGAGCACAAGCGGGGACACAGCGCACGACACAGTGCGGGACACGGGGGCACGGGCATGGCGTGGGTGACGGCGATCCGCGACGACGAGCAGGTCGAGTACCGGCTGCGGGAGCAGGCAGGGTGCTCGGTCGTGGCGTCCGACGCGGTGGTCCAGGAGGCGGCCGACCCGGCGCTGGAGTACCGGCTGAGGGAGGAGGGCGGCGCCGCTCTCGTGTGGATGGGCAGCGGCCTCGCGGCGGTCGGGCTGACCGAGGGCGCGGTGCTGGACGAGGAGGGCAAGGAGGCGGCCCGGCGGCTGATGGCGGGCTGCCACCCGGAGACCGGGGCCCGGCTGATCCGTACGCAGACGTCGGTCCGCGCGCACCCGGCGGCGAAGCTCACGACCGCCCGCCTGGTGGAGGCGATCGAGGCCGCGGCCGAGGAGCAGGGAGTGGCGGCCGCCGGTCTGCTGGAGGGCAAGCCGAAGCAACAGCGGACGCTCGCGCAGATGCAGCGGATGGTCCACCGCCAGGGCGACCGGCACCGGATGCAGGTGGGCACCCTGCACAAGCTCGCCCGCGCCGCCGGCCTCGACCTCGCCGACGTCTACGGCGAGAGAGAGCTGGCCGATGCGCGGGAGCACGCGGACCAGCGGGTCGATGACCGGGTGCGCGGCTGGGACCTGATGCTCGACGTCCCCAAGTCGGACAGCGTCCTGCCGGGGCTCATGGGCGAGGAGGACGAGCGGGAGTACCGCGACCTGGTGCACCAGGCGAAGCGGGACACGATCCGGGAGGTCGAGCGGTGGGTGGGGTACGCGGTCGGCTCCGAGGACGGGCAGCCGGTCCGGCTCGCGACCGGCGGTCTCCTCGCCTGGTCGGTCGAGCACCAGTCGGCACGGCCGATGGGCGACGGGCAGCCCGGTGACCCGCACCTCCACATCCACGTGACGATCATCAACATGGGGCTGTGCGAGGACGGCGAGTATCGCTCGATCGGCAACAGCGGCCAGGACCTGCACCGGCACGCCGCCGCCGCCGACGCGTACTTCAAGGCCCGCGTCCGGGCGCTCACCTACAACCGGTTCGGTGTGCGCCGGACGAAGGCTGAGCGCACCGGGGCGTGGGAGGTCGAGGGGATTCCCGAGCCGGTCCGCGACCTGTACTCGCGGCGCCACGGCCGGATCGTGGACCTGGCCGGGGACGAGGCCGGGCGCCAGGAGCGCGACCGTGCCGCCGCCGAGACCCTGCGAGCCAAGCACGCCGCCGACGCGGCCGGGATGCGGGCGAGCTGGCGGCAGCGCGCCGAGGAGGCCGGGGTCGACGTCGAGGCGATGGTCGCGGCCGCCGCCCCCGGACCGCCCGGCCCGGACAGCGGCCCCACCGTCGACGGACCCGGCGGGCCGCGGATTCCACCGCCGTCCGATCTCGCGGCGGTCGTGTTCGACCCGGAGACCGGACTCACTGCCACCGACAAGACTTTCTCCCGCGCGCAGCTGCTCGCGGCGGTCGGCAACGCACTGCCGTACGGCCTGGACGACGGTGTCGGGCGCCTGGACGAGATCGCCGACGAGGTCCTGGACGTGGCCGGGTACGCGGTGCGCGTGCCGGACTACGGGTCGACCGTGATGACGTCGACCGCCCGGTACACCACCCAGGACATCCTGGACGCCGAGGCGTACGTCCGGGGCCAGGCGCTCACCCGCCACGGCGAAGGCCGCACCGCGCTGACCCCCGATCAGTCGGCGGCCGCGGTCGGTGTCTTCGAGGTCGCGGTGGGCTTCGAGCTGTCCGTCGAGCAGCGTGCGGCGGTGACCCGGCTGCTGACGGCCGGGCACGGCATCGACACCGTCGTCGGCGTCGCAGGGGCGGGCAAGAGCACGCTGATGGAGGCGTGCCGGATCGGGTGGGACGCCACTGGCACCACCTACGCCGGGGCGTGCCTGAGCGCGGTGGCCGCCCAGCAGCTCACCCAGGCGTCCGGCATCCCGGCCCGCACGGTGGCCTCGTGGCTCCAGCAGATCCGCACCGGGACCGGCCTCACCGGGATCGACGTCCTGGTGCTCGACGAGGCGACGATGGTGGACGACCGGGCGGCCGAGGTCCTGATGCGCGAGGCGGCTCGCACCGGGACCAAGGTGATCGGCATCGGCGACCCGCTCCAGCTCCAGGCCGTGGGCGCGGGCGGGTGGTACCGCGAGGTCCACCGGCTGGTCGGCGGGCTCACCCTGCACGAGAACCGGCGCCAGGAGGACGCCGCGGAGCGGCACGCGCTGGAGGTCTGGCGGACCGGGGACCACGACCAGGCGCTGCGGCTCCTCGCCGACCGGGGCCGTGTCCACCCCACCGAGTCGGCGGACGAGGCCCGCTCGCAGATCCTCACGGCGTGGGACGAGGTCCGCCGCGACCGGTGGCCCGACACGCACGACCTCCTGGACGACCTGGTGGTGCTCGCCGCCCGCAACTCCGACGTCGACGCGCTGAACGCGGGGGCGCAGCAGATCCGCCGCGCGGCCGGGGAGCTCGGCGAGGAGCACACCTACGCGCTGCCCGGCGGGGACCGGCTCACCCTCGCCACGGGCGACGCCGTACGGGTCCGCGCCAACGACTACAGGTCGAGGCGCGGTGAGGGGCCGGACCTGCTGAACGGGTACCGGGCCATCGTCAGCGGGATCGAGGCGGACGGGCGGGTCGAGATCACGTGGCGCACCCGCACGCGCGGCCAGGACGACGCTTACGTGTCCGCGTGGCTGACCCCGGATCAGGTGGCCTCCGGTGCCCTGTCGCTGGGCTACGCCATGACGATCGCCGCCTCGCAGGGCATGACGTGCGACACCAGCCTCATGTACGGGCACGGCGCCAATGCCTTCGCGGCGTACCCCGGCCTGACCCGGGCGCGGCGGGAGAACCATTTGTGGCTGCCGCTCGCGGTCATCGAGTCGGAGGACACCCGGGCGCGGCTCGGTGCGGCCCGGACCGAGCGGGAGCGCCTGGAGCGGGCCGTCGACGCCTACGCCCGTTTCCTGGGGCAGTCGCGGCCGGACGCGATGGTCTCCGATCTCCTGCACGAGCCGCCGGCCCCGGCCGCCGCCGTCATCCCGTCCCCGGCCCGCACCCGGAGTGTCGACACCAGGGCGGCCCGCGCACGGTCCTCCACACTCCACGACCAGCGCCAGCGCGAATCCCAGCCCCAGCAGCAGGAGTACGGGCTGACCGGCGAGCAGACCCAGCGGCTCGCCGAGATGAAGGACGAGCGGGAGCTGGCCGGGACGCGGGCCTGGACCCAGCGCCCGTACGGCGACCGGAGCGACCAGGAGCTCACCCGGCTGATCGCCACCGGTCCGGTCGACGCCCGGCGCGAGGACAGGGCCGCCGCCGAGGCCGAGGAGACCGAGCGCTCGCTGCTGGAGCAGATCGCGGACGGCCAGGCCCGCGGGGAGACCCGAGGCCAGCGCGAGGTCGCCCCCGTCTACCGGCTGCTCGATCTCGCCGACGAGCAGCTGGCCGTCGCGCGTACCGAGCAGGCCCGCGAGCAGGCCGCGGCCGAGGTGGCGGCCACGGCCGACGAGCACCTGCGCGCCCTGTCGGCCGCCGCAGGCAAGGGCCGGATCGCTCTGCGCATGGCGGGCACCTCCCGGAAGGAGCACGGTCAACTCACCCAGCAGGCCACCGAGCAGCGGGCCGCCGGGTGGAGGGACGCGTCCGACGCCCGGATCGCGGCGTCCCGTGCCGCCGAGGCCGCGTGGGAGATCGTGCGGAGCAGCCCGTACGCCACCGTGCTGGGCGCCACACAGCGCCAGGCGCCGGACGTCGACACCCTCGCGGCCCGGCTCACCGAGATGCGCGAGACGAAGGCGCCCGCACGCGCCCAGCAGATCGACACCGGCGACCAGAAGCGTGTCTCCCGCGCCCACGGGCAGGCGGCCACCGCCCGGAAGGCCGCCGCGATGTACCGGGCCGTCGCCGCCGACGCCCGCACCGAGAAGCAGCTGCGGGCCCGGATCGCTGAGCACCACCCGTCGCTGCACCGGTCGGAGACCCTCGCACGGGCAGAGGTCAGGCAGGCACAGGAGGCCCACACCGCCCGGATCGAGGCTCAGCAGAGCCCCAGCTACCGGCCACCGGCCCCAGGGCGCTCCGGGCCCTCCCTCGGCCGATAGTCGCTCCCGGGTCCCCCGGTCGTTACGCCGGACATGCAATCCGTCGCCGCGCTGCTCTGGTCGTCCGATGTCCCCAGCCCGCCCGTGGTGCCCCACTGCCGCCCCTGCCTGGAGCCCCGCGTCCCGCCCGGTGGGCTCGGACCTGCAGGAGGCCGCAGCGTGGTCGCCACGCTGCTGCTGAAGTGCTCGCTGTGCGGCGCCACCGGGCCAGTGCACGTCCTGGGCGATGACCTGGACGGCCTGGCCGTCGACGCGCTCGACCACCTGGCCCGCCGTCACCCCGGGTCCCCGGCTGACGTACTGGTGATGCACCAGCACAGCGCCTCCGGCTTCGGCGCCCCGGACCAGGTGGCGGCGCGGACCCGGGGCCTGCGATCGGCGAGCGACGAGCCGCTCACCGAGTAGGCCCGCCGTCGCCCGCACCGGACGACTCTTCGTACTGCGCGATGGTCTTCTGCAGCCGGGCAGCGAGGTCCTGGAGGTGCGGCGTGAGGGCCCGCTCCATCGCGGTCTCCCCACGCTCCGCTCGTATCCGCGCGTCCTCTTCGTCGAGCATCTCGTCGAGCGACTTCGGGTGCGGGTCCAGCCGGTCCATGAGCCAGGCCGACGCCCGCCAGTCGCCCGGCCGCCGGCGGACCCGTCGCTCGGTACGGGTCTCCCCGGTGACGGAGTCCGTCCACGTGCGGTAGGTCTCGGAGACTACGGCCCCGCGGGCGGCCTCCTCGATGTGGCCGGTGGCACGGACGGCCGCAGCGGCACGGGCACGGGTCACCCTCGCGTACAGGGCAGCGCACGGGTCGGAGGAGTCGATGTCGAGCCGCCCGCCCTGCGTCTCCACCAGGTCCTCGCCGACCCGCATCCACCGCAGGAAAGTGGAGCGGCCGATCCCCGCCGCGTCGGCAGCCTGCTGCATCGGCAGGCCCACGGCGGTCGCGCGGGTCAGGAGGTCCATCACCGCCGGGGTCAGCAAGGAGGGGCGCCCCGTCTTGCGGCGCTTACGGCGGGCGGGAGTCATCTCAGTGATCTTCATGTGGGCGGACCGTACGGACCGCCACGGCTACCGTCGCGGCCTTCGCGGGACTTCCGGGACCGGCCCATCACGCGCGAGATACCAGCCTCACCGGCTACCGTCGCGGGCTCGGTCGAAGTGCGCTCCTGGTCCGCCGCCCGGTGTAGGGGAAGAAGCCACCCGCCCCGGACGCGGTGCCCGGGGCGGGTGCTCAGAGGTCCTCCGGCCGGAGATCGCGGACCCAGTGCCACGTACCGGTGGCGTCGGGTGCGTACATGGACCGGCCGCCGGGATAGCGGCCGTAGTCGCTGATGATCGCGGTCCAGGGGTCCGGGTCGTCGGTGTCCACCGGTACCACCCAGCCGTCGAGCGGTCCGCCGTGCAGCTCTACCTCGGTCGTCGTGTCGTCCACGGCCCCACGGTACGAGGAGCGCGGGCGCCAGGAGGGCGATCTGGCAGAAGGTCAGCCGGTGCTGTGATCGGGTACGTGGCGCCCGTCGTCGAGGCGCATGTACCTGCCGGACGGAAAGTCCGCGTCCAGGGTCAGCACCGGGCGGTTTGTCTCAGCGTCGACCACGATCACCTTGCCCCAGGGCTTCATGAGGGCCATCACGAGGTCCATCACGTCATGATGGAGGAAACCTGTTCAGCCATGGCCCATTCTCCCAGCTCAGCCGCCGGGTAGCTCCATCACGCGACCGCCCGTTCTGCCGAAAGTAGAGGTGAAGGGGAAGGGTCGGATCGGAAGCCGCGGGCGGGTGGAGCTGGTGGCCGGCGGCGGGTACCCGGGGTACCCGCGGTGCGATCATCTGTCTCCCGTGGGAAACGGCTGTCCCCGCTCGTGCGCCTGACGTCAGCTTTTCCCAGGAGCCCCGTATCGGCTACGGGCGGTGTCCGGGTGAAGCTCCAGCCACTCACCGATGCCCTCCCAGGTGAGTCCGGCGGACCGGTCGTACGCGACGGCGGCCTCCATCACCTCGCGCACCAGTTCCGGGAGCCGCGCTGTGTAGGCGCTGCGCACTGCCTGATCGCCCGGGGTCAGATCCGCGAGCTCCTGCGCCGCTACGGCCAGGCCGGCGGCGCGAGCCCGCGCGACTTCGGCCAGTACCGCCTGGAGCTGGGCGTCTGGCGCTGGCCGCACGATCGCGGCGGGATGGGTGCTCCGGTGGTGGGCCTGGCGGCACGCGCCTGAGCAGTACCGCCTGCGGGCAGTCGAGTCGTCCGGCAGTGCTTTGGAGCAGACAGCGTTCGCGCAGCGGCGGTCCGACACCGGGTCCTCCTGATGTTGCGTTACGAGATTGGAGATTTTCCGTTGCGTCACACCATGGCGTGACGCAACGTAAATTTCCCGGTCAGCGTAACGCAACAGCATTGAGGGGCGGAACCCTGCCGCCGCGCGGGATCCGATCAACCACCGGGGGCGGAAACGGCCATCTGCGCCTCCACCTGCGACGACTCGGAAGGCAATGGGGGCCCCTGCGCCGCTCATGGCGACTCCGGAGCCCCGCTGCCGCCCACTATCGGGTCCCAGGCTCCAGCGCCTCCCTGGGGCTCACGCCACCTACTGTCGGCCTCCCCCCGACCTTCAGCTCCGGCACGTACTTGTAGAGCGTCGTCCGGGAGATGCCGAGCAGCTTGGCAATGGAACTGATCGACGCGGCCGGGTCAGAGAGCATCGAGCGAGCGTGGCGGATCTGCTCGGCACTCATGGCCGGCGGGCGGCCGATGCGCTCCCCGCGGGCACGAGCTTCGGCCATGCCTTCGACGGTGCCCTGGACGATCAGCTCCCGGATGAACTCAGCGAGCGCAGCGAACACGTGGAAGACCAGCCGACCGCCAGGAGTCGTGGTGTCGAGTGACTCATGCAGCGACTGGAAGCCGATGCCGCGCTTGCGCAGGCCGCCGACGATCGCGATCAGGTCCTGGATGGAGCGGCCGAGGCGGTCGAGTGACGGGACCACGAGGGTGTCGCCAGGGCGGGCGTAGTCGAGTGCCTTCCACAGCTCGGGGCGCTCGGCGTTCTTGCCAGATTTCTTGTCGGAGAAGACCCGGGCACAGTCGGCTTTCTCCAGTGCCGCGATCTGCCGGTCGAGGAGCTGGCCCTTCGTGGAGACGCGTGCGTAGCCGATCAGTACGCCGGTGGCGGTGGCGGGGAACGCAGCGAGGACGGCGTCGCCGTCCTCTGTCCACTGGGAAGGTGTCGTCATGTGATCACTGTACATAAAAGGGAGGTGGTTAGTTGTTGGACGCCGCACGTTTCTGAACACCTTTGTTGGACGCCTGGACTCACCCGCAGGAGGTTAGATCCGGGCGCTTGGCCAGACTGTCCAAGAAGCGATCGATTGATGGACACTCCTGGATCAGGGTCGCGCCGCTCCTCGACGGCTTGACGTGCGCGGCCGGGCACCGGCGAGGGCCCGCGCCAGTTCTGACGCGGGCCCTGCTTTCGTACCGGACCGACCGCGAGCTGCAAGAGGTCTCAGGCCCGTCCGTTTATCTCCTGCGGCCTTGGTGGAAGCCCTGGCGTGCCGCGGAGCGTGCGGCACCATGACGATGCTTGCGAGCTTCCTCCGGGATCTCGGCGACGTCGCCCAGGGCGACGCGGATAGCGTCCGCGTCCGCCGGCGGACCGCCCGTGCTCCGCTCGTAGTCGGCGAGCAGTTCGTGGACGAGACCGGTAAGCCGGGTGATGCGCGGGTCCCGCAGCCGTTCGAGCGGGACCTGCATGTACGTCGCCTCGAACAGGTCCGCGCCGACCTCGACCGGTAAGGCGTTTTGGTCGGAGCTCCACTGTCCGGTGTCCGGGTCGTAGACGACGGGCCGGAGCCCGACGACGGGTGAGTCGTACTCTTCGTTCCAGGACCGCCGGAAGTGCTCACCGTCAGGGGAGCGCCACACGTCGGAGGCTGACGTCATTCCCCCGCCTTCCTGCGGCCACCGCGCGCCAGGGCCCGCCGAGAGGTGCGCGGCTGGGGCCGGTCAGCTCGTTCGACGGTCACCTCCTGGTAGTCGTTCCTGGGCGCGGCCGGGGCCTCCAGGAACAGCACCTCCATGAAGACCCGGAGCCCGCCGTCCCTGTGGTTCGGACTCTCAGAGATGTTGCCGACGACGACCTCTGGGGACGCCTCCGGTGCCCGCTGCACTGCGGCCGCCGTTCGCCGGGCCTTGTCCGGGTCAGAGTCCATGATGCGGAGCAACGACATCAGGCGCTCACCTCCGGCAGGCCAGCGCCGTAGCCGTCCAGCGTCCAGGCCGCCCGCTCCCACACGGGTTCGGTGCCGTCCGCAATCCGGTGCAGCACACCGGCCATCGACACCCCATCGGCCGCCAGGTCCAGCGACCGCGACCACGGCATCGGGATATCGCCGCTCC
>NZ_JAPEPM010000007.1:0-107970 GCF_026340105.1 Streptomyces sp. NBC_01433
CTACGCAGACACGACGCGCCGCTGCTACGCAGCGGATTGCATTGGACGCCGACGGCGTCCCGGTCCTGATCCGCTACGCGGCTCAGGAGCAACTACGGTCGACATCGGGTCCGTAATGGTTGCTCTGGTCTTAGTCTCCGTCTCCGTGGGGTGGTTGCTCTCAAAGACAAAAGCGGCTGGCTACGGGATAGGGTGGGTCTGAAACCTTTGTGTGCAGGTCATTTGACGGTTGCTCGGGTAATTGCACTGTGAGCAACCGTCAGCTTGGTTGGTGGTTGCTCTGTAATGGTTGCAATGGCTCATCAACGCTGGCCTAGCCGGCTATTCACCCCTCTGGTTGGTTGTGCAACTGTCGGCGCGAACTCCTGCGGGGATCTTGTTGCGAGTGGTAGCTTGAGGTCACCAGCGTACACGATTTCTGGTGATGCATCAGCGGGTAAGATTTGGGAAAAGAAGACCCTGGGTGTCACCACCGATCAACTCGTCAAGATCAAAAAGTGCAAGGCGGTGACGATGATGCTCTCGTTCGTGTCCTCCCCGTGGGGTGACCGATGAGCAGTGGCGGGGCGCCGGAGTGGCGCCACATTGAGGAACACATCGCTGCGGCTGCAAGGGAGTTGTCGGCCGGCGCTCGGATTCCGGCGGCGGGGCTTCGTACCTTGGGAGTCTCGGCGCCGGGGACGGGCAAGACGGCCGTGGGGTTCGGCACGGCGCGGAAGGTGGTTCCTGGCGGCCGGGTGCTGTGGCTGGCTCCGTGGCGGAGTCTACTGGTACAGACGGCGGCGGCGTGGCGTGCTGCTGGCTTCTCCGGGCGGGGGGTGGCGGTGGTCTCGAAGTCCCGGCCGGCGTTCGCGGAGTTCGGGGTACAGGCTACGACGAGTCCTCCACAGCTGGGGCTGTGGGCCGGGCGGGGGCCGGTGTGGGTGTTCGCCACCTACGACTCGCTCAGCTTGCGCCAGGAGGACGGTGAGGACGTTCCGGGGCCGATCGAGCAGGCGCTGCTGGGTGCGTACGGGCAGCAGCTGGAGCCGTTCGACCTTCTGGTCGCGGACGAGGCGCACCACACGTCAGGGGATGGGTCGAAGCCGTGGGCGGCGGTGCATGACAACACGCGGATCGTGGCGGATCGGCGGCTGTATCTGACGGCAACGCCGAAGATCTGGGCGGTGACCGAGGGGCGGGCGGGCCGGAAGGACCGGCTCGTGGTGTCGATGGACAGCGAGGCGGTGTACGGGAAGCGGGCCTTCACCTACGGGCTGGTGGCGGCCGTGGAACGCGGAACGCTGGCGCGGTTCGAGATCGACGTGCTGGAGATCGCCGACCCCGACCCGCAGTGCGCGGACGCGGACGATGAGGCGGTGCGCGGGCGCCGGCTGGCGGTGTTGCAGGCCGCGCTGCTGAAACTGGCGGCCGAGGTGCGCGTGCGGTCGCTGATGACGTTCCACACCCGCACCGTGGACGCGATGGCGTGCGCCCGGGCATTCCCGGAAACAGCTGCGGAACTGCATGCCAGTCATCCCGACCGGTATCCGGAGCGGGTATGTGCGGAGTGGCTGTGCGGGGACCACACCCTGGAGGTACGGCGGCTGGTCATGGACCGGTTCGGCAACGGGGTGGACGAGGACGGACGCGAGACGGACTTTTCGATCTTGGCCTCCTGCAAGGCTGTCGGGGAGGGACAGGACATCCGCGGGCGCCGAGGGGTCGGCGGGGTCGTGTTCGCCGACACCCGCGGCAGTGCGACGGAGATCGTGCAGAACGTGGGCCGGGCCCTTCGTCAGGCGCCGGGCGAGGGCAAGATCGCGCGCATCGTGGTGCCGGTGTATCTGCAGCCCGGTGAGAAGCCAGACGACATGCTGACCTCGCCCTCCTACCGGCCCCTGGTGGCCGTGCTGCAAGGGCTGCGCTCACACGGGGACGGCCTCATCGAGCGGCTCACACTGCGCACCGAGCACACCGGCCGCGGCGAGAGCGAGGACGTCACCGGCCTGGACCCCCACCCCGTCACCCCGCACGGAGCGAAGGACGCCGGCGACCCGGGCGACAGCAGCGAGGGCGACGACCAGGACCAGGCCGAGGAGAGCCAGCGGCGCGCGGCCGAGATGTGGGAGCAGCTGCTGAAGTTCTCCACGCCGCGCGATCCGGACCTGATCGCGCGGTTCGTGGAGCGCCGGATCCTGCCGCCCGACTCCGAGCTCTGGCTGACGGGCTACGACTTTCTGCACCGGTGGGTCGGCGAGCACGGGCACGCGCAGGTCCCGCTGACCGCGACGGTACCGGCGCCGGGCAGCAAGGACGAGGTCTACGCGCTGGGTAGCTGGGTCAGTGAGCAGCGTCGGGCGCAGCGGGAGGGGGTGTTGGCGCCGTGGCGGTTCGACATGCTCAACGCGTTGGGGATGGTGTGGTCGGTCCACGACGCGGCGTTCGAGGTGTGGGTGTCCTGTGCGCGGCGGTACTTCGAGGTGTACGGGACGCTGGCTGCTCCTCGGGAGGCGGTCATCGACGGCAGGGCGATCGGGCAGGCGTTGGCGAACTTCCGCAAGCCCGGCGGGCTGGGGAAGAACGCCGAGCGGGCGCGGGCGCGTGAGGGGCTGCTGCGCGCGGTCGATCCCGACTGGAACCCGCCGTGGCCGATCACCTGGCAGCGCCACTACGCCGGTCTGAAGGCGTGCGTGGACGGCGGGGCGACGCTGGTGGACCTGCGCCCCGGGATGCTCGTGTTCGGCGACGACATCGGCCTGTGGCTCCTCCAGCAGCAGAAGGACTGGGGCCGGCTCAGCGAAGAGCAGCAGCGGCTGCTGCTCGAGGTGGGGGTGCTGCCGACGGTCCGGGTGGCTCTGCCTGTCGGAGCAACGGGCGGGGGCGGGGTGCTGCTGGCAGCGGAGGCCAGCAGCTGGGAGCGCAACCTCGCCGCGGCCCGTCAGTACCGGCAGCGGGAAGGCCACGTGCGCATCCCCCGGGCCTACCGAGAGACTGTCGTCGACCAGGCAGGGGTGCATCACGTGATGCAGATCGGCGTGTGGCGCAGCAACACGCGCAGCCGCCGTGCGAAGCTGCCGAAGCAGCAGTACGAGGAGGCCGCTTCGCTCGGGCTGTTCGCCTGAGCCGTCGGCGCGGATCCCGGGCGGCCGCCGAGGTGGAGCGAACGGAAAGCCTTCCGGTTGCACTGAGTGCAACTTTCTCTAGGCCGGACCCGAGTTGCGCTGAGTGCAATTCCTCACGGGTTCTGGGTAGTTGCACTCAGCGCAACTCGAAGTGGGTGCGGTTTTGTAGTCCCGCAGAGCCAGTGCCCTGTCTGCCAGTGACGGGCGTTCGTGCTTGCCAAGCATCTCGGTCTCCGGGTTTCCCGCCGCTCGGAAGTCATCCACTATCCCACGCAGGCAGCGGGCCACCGGGCGGAACGAAAACGCGGCCGATGTCCGGAAGTCCAGCTGGCAGGACAGGCTCGGCGGCAAGTTACTGCGCGCCAAGAGCGAGGAGACACCGTGGGCGACGGAGAACCGGCTCTTGGCTGGGCGCATCCAGCTGCGTCCGGGGAACGGATGGATCTGGTCGGCAGCGAGCAGGATGGTCTGTGCGGCGTTGGCTGGCAGCTCCGGGAATCGGCCTGGCTCGATGGGATGCGACCGCCGCGGTTCTCGACATCCAATCCGAGCTGGACCTTGCGTATGTCTGTGGGGTGCACACCGAAGGCATGATGTCGGGGCTCAGAAGTGCAGAGGTCGTCGTGCACGCCTATCAACTGCTCCGGCGCCCGCACGACCGCGAGCCGTATTTCCAGGCTGTGCTGTATGTCGACGGGCAGTGGATCGGGATGGAGCGGCTGGAGGAGCTGGGTGTCGATGAGGACACCGGCGTCGACGAGGACAACCTCTGCCTGTACGTCTCGCAGGAGCTGACCAAGGTCATCGACCTGAGCCGACACCGGATGGAGGGGCTGACCTCGCGGCTTGTGGCAGGCGAGGAGCAGTACATGAGCGATTACCTGCGGGGCCGGCTGTGATTCCAGTGACGTCGACGCCCTCTGGCGGCTCAACGCGCTCCTTGCGGACACTCCACGAACCTCGCCTGACAGTAGCCCACCGCTTGCCATCCAGGTCGCGTAATGCCCAGGTCAGGAGCTGTGCTGGGCATGCCCGGAGCGGCTTAGCGCGATGAACTCTTGCTGACGCCCGGACAGGAGGTCGAGAAGGCGTTGCAGGTGGCAGTCGAGGAAGTGCACGCCGTTCTGGAAAGGCTCGAAGCCGATTGCGGACCACAAGCGGCCGAGCTTGGCCGCCGCTTCGCGGTGCTGTTCCTCGGTCATCTCGCGGCCGTCGGCCGATCCCGGCTCGCACAGCACCGCGGTACAGTCCGGCGAGGCGACGGATGGCCGCACTTGCCAGTCCAGCTCGGCGAGGGCGAGTTGGTTGTCTGGCAGCTACAATCGCAGGCGCAGGCGCCCGATCTCCTCAACGGCCTACGCCGCGTTGGTCGGCGCGTCCGGCGTGCAGATTTTGCACAGGCGGTATCGAGTTCCGCCTCGGGGGCCGGTGCGGCTTCGAGCCCAGGCGGCCGCTTCCCGCGCGGTCATGACGGTGAAGTTCGGCCGATACGCAGACAAAGATCCTGCGTGAGCGAATCCCAGGAGCTCTCTCTCGAACACGTCCTCTTCCGACTCTGTTCGCTCGCCCCACGACCGCGGGCGTCCCTGCCGCGCAAGGTCTTCCACAGTAGTGCAGCTGCTGCGGTGGAGAGAGGTCTTCCCTGCGACGTACGGGTGGAGGGCCTGATCGGCGAACCGCTCCCGCTGGGCGAGAGAGAGATCTCTGATGCTCTCCAGCTCAGGGCGCGCGTCTGCGCAACGTGTGCAGTCTGGGCTGTGATCCGGTCCTTCGTTGGGGTAGGGCGAGAAGTAGTCGTACTCGGTCTGGTCTGGCATGTTCTCTCCGTACGTTGTCAGGCGGCCTGGGAAGGTGGGGACCTGCAGCAAGGGTGCCCGCCCCAGCAACTACACACTGCCGGTCGTCGACGTGGATGTCCGCGCCGCCTGGCCCTGTCCACTCGCCAAGCTCGTTGACCGGATCGCCGATGGATGCCCGGAAGAGGCGTCCGTGGCCGCAGGCCGGTAGTCGGAGGCCATGTGCTCCGCGCCGGGCCTCCGGCTGCTCACAGTTCCCGGTCCTCTTGCGCTGGGACGGGGCACTCGGCTGCTTCGCGTTGCGCTTCTCCAGAGGGGACACAACGCGGCAAGACGCCGAGGACCTGCTTGCCCCGGCAGCTCGGTCAGGCGCCTGTCGTCCTGCCGTGAGCGGTAGGGCCGGGGCGAAGCGCAGCAGCGGTGGCCTGGTCGTGGCCTGTCGGGGTGGAGGGGACGGTGCGGCGGGAGGGACGTGATGCGGCGTCAACGGTGTCGTCTGGGGGCGGGGGAGTACGCACCTGGTCGAAGGTGCGCCCGAGGGTCACGGACAGGGCGAATTCGGTCTGGGTGTCGGCGTAGCGCCGTTCCAGGTCCTGCAGTTGTTTCTCGGCGACGGCCAGGTCGTGGGCGGTGACGTGCTTCTCGCTGAACCGCGGGGGCGTGTTCAGGCGAGTGCGGAGTTCGGTGCAGGTGCGGCGTCGCGTATCGATGAGCGAGCCCAGTGTGTCGAGGTCCTGGCGCAACCGGTCCAAGGGGGCCAGATAATTGCGCATCTTGTGGTGCCGGTGGCCGTTGCGTGGGATGTCGGTGAGCTGCGGGATCAGGTCAGTCAGGGCTTCGTGGGTGGTGTCCAGCTGGCGCTGGCGCAGGTGGGCGATGCGGGCTTCTCCGGCGGCGAGGACAGGGGTGAGGTCGGCCGTGGCCCGGTGCTCGTCGTGGCCGTTCCAGGGCCCCTTAGCGGGGTCGTGCTGGGCGCGGCGTGCGCCGGCGATGTCCCAGATGCCGTTTTGAAGGGTGCGCTGCGCCTTGTCGAGGATGACGAGGGAGGCGGCCAGTTGGTGCAGGTGCCCGCGTGCGGCGTGGGTGGTCAGATGCTCGTCGTGGTAGCGGGTGACAGCGGTGAGGTTTCGCTGGGCCGCTGCGATGCCTTCGCCCTTGTGCCGTGGTGTTCCCTCGGTGGTGTGGGCTCGGGCGAGGTCGTCAAAGCGGTTCGTCTGGACGCTTGTGTCCCAGCCTGCCTGTTCGGCGCCCCGGCCGGAGTGGCTGCGCCACAGGGCCGCGGCCTCGTGACGGGAAAGTGTCGAGGGTTCGGCAAGGGGGGCGAGCACGGCGCGCAGCACCGTCTGTGCCTGTGTTTCGGGCGGGCCGGGCTCTGGCCCGCCCTTGGTGGTGCGCAGTGCGTGGAGTTCTTCCAGGTATGCGGTGCGGGCCGGGTCCGTCCAGTCAGCGGTCCCCGGCCATAGCGGAAGCACGTACCTCAGGTAGGCATCGGCGGCGGCTCGGATACGGGCGGCGTTGGGGTGGTCCCGGGTGGCGGCCAGGGGCGCGGCGGTGTCGGGGTGGAGGGCTGCGATGCGGTCCAGCAGCCGGTGGACGGGGGTGCGCAGGTCGGTGCCGGGCCCGTATTGGGGGTCCAGCGTCCACTCGTCGATTTCGTCAAGGAGCTTCCAGGCGGCGTGCAGGTCGGCGAGGCTGTCGTCGGTGGCGGGAGTGTGGGCCAGGGCTATCGCGTCCAGGACGGCGGTGGCCTCGGCGCGCAGCAGAGTTCTGCCGGCAGTGGTGGAGGGTGTGCCGGCCGGGATGGGGAGCTGGTCCAGAACGGCTTCGCTGGGGGGTTCGCCCCAGACGGCCGCCCACAGTCGGCCGGCACGGATCCAGTCCGCGGTGGCCGGCTCGTCCGGCACCCACGTCGAGGCCTCATCGACGGGCTGGCGCAGAACAGAATCCAGCCAGTTCGCTTGAGTGTGCTCGATGAGACGGCTCAGGGCCGCACGAGGGCGAGTGAGGACCGTGCGCGGGTCGAGCGGGACGGGGTACACAGGGGGCTTCTCGAACTGCCGGAGGGCGTTTACCGCGTCCGCGTGCAGGGCGTGCAGTGGCAGTCGTGTCCAGGTTCGGCCGTCGGTAGTGGCGCTGCAGGTGACGGCCAACGAGCTGGAACTGCTGACGTCCAGAGCGAAGTGCAGCGCGGTGATCGCGTCGTCGCACAGCAGATCCGGGCCGTCCTCTTCGCCGAGGAACTGGTCGGTGTAGCGCGTGGTCAGCGAGTACAGGCGCGGTGTGGATGGGCCCGGCTCCAAGGCATCGTCCTCACCCTTCGTCACCTTCTGCCGTGCGGCATCTGTGTCCGACATGCACGAAGGCTGGCACCGGCGGCGGCTCATCGGAGTGGGAAAGCGGTCGGCCTCCCGCGGGACGGGCGGGACGGTCGAACTGCCGGGACTCGTGGTCCGTGTGTGGGGACGGCTGTAGGGGCCAGGGCGCTTTCGCCGAACGTACGGTCTGAAGGCTGGGTGCTGTGGTGTGCGGCAGTACCCCGCCTGTCCTGCGGTCGCGGTGAACTCTGCGCCGAGGTCACCGGGCTTGAGGAGCGGATGACCTGTGTCACGATCAAACGCGACCCGGCCCCTGCACGGCAGGGCCCGCACCATCAGATGCGGGGCCTCTCTCTGCCGTGCGAGTGGAGGGTTCAGGCGGCCGGTGTGTAGCGGACAATGGTGTCCTCGCAGGGGCCGTCGGCATAGGCCCCCGCCGCCTCTCCCCCGCAGGACCTACCAAGCCCTCGGACAAGCTGGGTCGAGCGGACCTGTTGCAGCGAGGGAGGATCAGGACGCGCTCGCTACCGTGCCAGCTCGGTGTGGCGGGACTTGCTCTTGGTGAAGGGGATGAACCAGTCGTTGGGGGCCACGCGCCACAGCACTGAAAGTCCCTCGGCGGGCGGATGGTCACTGGCTCTCAGGGCTTGATCGACACGGTCCCAGTCGTCGTCCTGGTGCACCGGGAGCTCGTCGTAGACGGGAGTAGCGCCGACCAGTCCTTGCACGTACGCGCGGGCACGGTCGAGCGCCAGGTCCAGGGCGACCCGCTCGGTCACGCACCGGGGGCGGGGCACCTTTCCGGCGACGATGTCCCCGGCCAGGTCGTAGATCCGGTGAGCGAAGTCACGACGCCAGGAGTACCCCTGCGTCCAGGTGGCGCGGGGCAAGCCGGCGAAGAGGCTGCTGCCCCTGGTCCGGTCCTCCTCCGTCAGCACGGTGTCCTTCAGGACGTCAACAGCTGCGGCGGCGTCGGCACCGAGCTGCGTCAGCAGGGCATCGAGCACATACGCGGTGCGCGGCGTGAACTGCCAGGCGTTGCTGCGCGAGTACCGCAGGGGAAAGAGGTTGCCGTAGTTGGGCGGTCTGAACTCCTCCTCCGCTTCCTCTCCGTCTGCCGGGTACCAGTCGTCGGTTTCGAGCTCGCCGGCCCACTGGAGTGTGCGGCCGGTCTCGGTCAGGGTGAGCAGTTCCGCGTTCCGCTCGACCAGGGCGAGGTCCTGGCAGACCATCAGGAGCCGTCCGAGGTCCCGGCGGACGGTGCGCTCGGCCTCGCCGGGTTCGTCCTCCTCGAAGGGGTCCTCGCCGTCGTCGGTGAGCTCGCGCCACAGGACATCGCCGACCCGGGTTTCGGCCACCGGCTTCGCGGCGCGCAGCAGGACATGGCGTACGACGGCGAGCGCCAGCTGCACCCCTTCTTCGTCCTCGGCGATCGGAGAGAGCAGTTGGGCGTGCGTCTGCAGGTGGTTGAGGGTGACCGCAGGCAGGGCGTCGGTCAGGGTGTGTACGAGGTCGGGCAGGACCTCGAAGCGGCGCAGGTCGACTCGTGGGGCCGGGACCAGGTGGTCGCCGTCGACGTTGAGCAGCCCAGATCGCAGGGTCCAGGACACGATGCGCTGCAGGTGTGGCAGTTCGGCGCTGGATCGGGTGCGGGTCTGGTACCCGAACTCGATGGGGTCCCACACGTCCCCGGTCGGCAGTGCTTCTACGAGCATTCGGGCGTCGGTCAGGCGCAGTTGGCCAGTGACGGTCAAGGGCTGACCGTCACCGATCCATCGCAGGAACGCCTGGATCTTCTCCGGGCTGCTGCGCGCTGTTTCGGCGTCCGGGGTCGGGCCCCCGTGGCGCGGTGTGCGTCGCGTCCGTACGGCCGGAGGTGAGGGTGGTGCGGGCTGCAACGGGGTGAGCGGGGGGCGGGTGAGCAGGTCGGGGATACGGACCGGCCCGCGCTGGCGCGGGCCGGGGCCTGGGGACCACAGACCGTGCGGCCAGGGCGCGGACAGGCCGCCTCCGCCCTTGGTGTGCACGGCATGGAACGCGAAGGGCTCGTCGCGGCCGGCCGACGGCGGGTCCGTCAGCTCGGCCACCGGCAGCGGGAGCAGTCCGCCGTACCCGGCTGACATCGAGGGCTGGCCGCAGCCATGGCACCATCGGACGCTCAACTCCGCCTGGGATGTGGCAATGACGTCGCGTGTGAACGCGGCGCCCGTCTGGCAGGGGCAGCGCGGGTACAGGTACAGATCGCTGTCGGCGCTGTGGTCGCGGGCGGCGGCGAGCCATGCCGGGTGCACGCGCATCGCTTCGGCCAGCGCGATGCGGTGCTCGGCTGACGGCAGCGTTCGCCCGCTCGCCCAGTGCCGGACCTGGTGCGCCCCCACCCCGATGGCCGCGCCGAGCGCCGGGGCGCTGAGCTTGACCGCGCCAGTCCACAGCCGCAGCCGCCGGGCGAACGGGCCGAGCGCCAGCAGCGTCCAGACGTCGTGGTCGTCGCCAACCGACCCCCACTCCCCTTCCTCGAAGTCCCAGTTGTGGTCCTGCGCCCGCTTCCGGCACGCGCGGGTCAGCCACTGGCGTACGTTCGCCTCGCTCGCGGTGTCGTTCGCCGCCAGGCCGTCCGTGCAGCCCTCGGCCCGCTCGACCTCTTCTTCGACTTCGCTGGCCGTCAGGAGTTCGAACATCGACGCCACGAGCCGAGCGACGACCAGCCGTCCCGCGGGGCTGTCGCCGGCGGGAACAGTCAGCAGTCCCGTCACGGCGTCGACTCCACGCAGGAAGGCGAACTGTTCGGCTTTGCCCCACCGCATCGTGCCCGCACTCCCTGTGTCCGCCGTGTTCGCCGTGATGCGTTCCCGAGCTGTCTGGTCTGCGGCCTCGAGCAGAGGACGCCTTCCTGCGGGGTCCGTTTCGTACTGTTGCTGCCCAGCGTCCCACGGCGGGATTCACGGCTACTGCCGATCAGGGATTCTCAGCCACACGAAAGGCGCCTTCCACGTGAGGATCACGCCGTCCGCGGCGGCGGATATCCAGCTCTCCGGCATCGCGGCGGAGGGAGAATCGAGCTCAGCGGACACCACCCGGGGCGAGCAGGCGCCCGGCTACCATCGATAGGCCCCTGCCGTCCAGGATCCGCTGGGCAGAAACCGTGTCTGCAGGGCGGGGTCGGCGTTGTACAGCGGGGACTGCGAGGTCTGGCGCCTCCCCTGTGTCCGCGCTGTCCTGTGCCACCCAGGGAGAAGGAACTGCCGATGGGTCGCATCAAGGCGGGCAAGCCGCGCCGACTGCATCCGGGGTCTCAGTCAGAACCGCCGTACATCGCGCTCAGCCTCGACGGGCCGGCTCTGGCTCTGGCGTGGGATGAGAACGGGGACCAGGCCCTCACCGGCCATAGCGACAAGCTGGTGATCGTCGCGCCTTCTCAGGAGCAGGCCCGTGTGCTCTGGAGTGACCTCGCGGCCGAGACGCCCCGCGTCGGCACCCGCGACCTCATGGTGAGCGACGCCGACCAGTGGCGTGGCTCCCGCTCCGACCATCCTGATGCGTTCTTGGCCTGTCTCCGGTACCAGGACGACAGCACGGCCGGTGAGGACATCGTCCGCTACCGGTCGTTCATCCGCTCCATGGGGCTGGAACCGGTCATCTGAGTGCGGCCTGCCACGTGCGCTGGTCCGCCCTGCTAGCGACGCACGGACTTCGGCCGGTCGGCCCTTCAGCCGTTCGGAGTTGCTGTAGCCGGCGAGAAGGACAGGCGACGGTCGCGGCGGATGGCGCTCAGCCTGTCTGTTCGGATCCGTGCGGTGATCTGGGCTCGCTGATAGCGGCTGGAGGACGTCGGCCAGGGCTCCGGGGCTTTTGTGCCGTCGTCGCTCTGGTCCGGGTAGAGGGCCGACCAGTCGGCGCTCCAGGTACCCGCCGTGGTGCCTGCCGGGGCGCAGTACCGGGCCAGTGCCTCCGCCACGATGTCCTCGTCCGTTCCAGGCGTGTGCCGTTGGCCGCGCAGGGCTTGGGCAAGGTAGCGGCGCGCCTCGGCAAGGAGGTGCTGGTGGCAGAAGCTGCCGCGCATCATGCCGACGATTGCGGTGATCTCGACGGCAGCCAGGCCGACGTCGATCCGCTGCCGCACCGGCGCAGGCGTCTTCTCAGCAGCCTCCTGGGCCAGTCGAAGCAGACTTTCGGATCCCAGGAGACTGGCTGCCGACTGGCGCCAGTGGTGGCGCAGCACCGGCAAGGGGAGCGGGGAGTGCTTGTCGGGGCCGGTGTCTTCGGCCGCCCAGCGAGCCAGCGCGTGACGGGCGCGCTCGCCCGGGGGGTGACCGTGCTTGGCCTCGTACAAGGTGATGAGTCCCTGGGTGTAGTGGGCGATCTCTTGACGGCGGCTGGACTTCCAGGCGATGAGCTCATCCGGGATGCCGGCGATCTCCCAAACGGGGCGTGAGCCCGCGGTGACCTCCCGGGGTTCCCAGGTGACCTTGAGCCGCTCGGTGATCTCTTCCATGAGCAGCAGCGAGTAGAGCGTCCCGGCCGCGACCGTGTATCGGAACAGCTCAGCGGTATGAACGTTTCCCCACTTCCCGTCGGGGCGCTGGACCTTGACGGACACCAACGCGTGATCGGTGAGGAGCGGTGCTCCACGGAGGTTGTCGAACTGCCGGAACACCGCCACCACCAGGCCGTCCACTGCGGACCGGTGCCGACCGTTGTTCCCCCACCGCACCTGTGCCACCGCGTCCTCGATCCAGGCGATCGTCCGGTCGCGGGCGATGGTCTGTGCGTCCTCGACGGTGGCACGGGTCTGCTCGTCACCGAGGGCCCACAGCAGATGGACGGTCGGCGAGGCACGGAATTCCAGAGCGACGGCGAGGAGCGGCCGGGCGATATGCGCGACCGGCCGTCCCAGCACCGTCGCCTGCCGGACCGTTTCTGTGTCCTGCCCGGCTTCCGTGAGAGCGGCCTTGATCTGATCCGCGTTCGGGTGCATGCCCTTGCCCAAGAGCAGCTCCGCCTGCCGCTCAGTCACGGCACTGCCAGGGTGAAGGCCCATGGCGGCGAGCCCCCGGCCCGTCCACAGGCCAGGCGGCGCCAGTCCTTCTTCGCGCTCTGCACGATTGACATACAGGCGCCAGGAGTCTGGCCCTGCCCTCGTGATGTCCAGCATGGCGCCCACAAGACACCACCTCACCCGAGGCCAACGAGCAGACGCCCGGGCGTCCCGCGGGGCGGGACCGTGTCTCCCTGCAGTTGTTGTGCCTCCCGCCAGACGGGCGGGTTCACGCGGGCTTCGGCGCGGATCCGCCGCTTGCCAGGTGAGGTGCACGGGCACCCGCAGGCCGGCGTCGGCCTGCTGCGGCTGGGAAGGTGGTGTTCGACGCGAACTGCGTTCAGCGCACTCGCGCCGCCTCGCGGTGCTCTGCCACGCGGCCCAGAGCTCCGTCCGTGGTCCTGTCGGCGTGCGCGCCTGGTCACCCGGCAAGCAGAACCCGATGGACGGGAGTGCCCGCGGCGCGCGCTTGTTCCTCCAGCGGGAGTGCCTCGTCGGTGTGGTGGACAAGCGCCACGCACAGGTCGCGACGGCTAATTCGTGTTTCCTGGCTGGCCAGGTCGGGGCCCGTCGGGCAGGAGATGAGAGTTGCGCTGTCGAGCCCCTTGATCCATGTGTCCACGTACCGATCAGCCATCGTCTCGTCCCCGTGTTCCAAGACCATGAGGTGGCTGGGGCCGTGTACCTGGACTGCGTCGTGCCAGGTCTGCTCCAGGACCGTGGCAACGGCTGCCGGGTCCCGGATCTGTGGTGAGGAGGTGATGAGTACCTGTACGGGCCGCAGCGTCACTGTCCAGCGGTCGACAGGGCATTCGTCTCCGGTCAACTCACGGATCCGCTCCAGGATCTCGGGCCCCCGGCGGGTCGCTTCTTCGTGGGCGTCGGCTGAGGCGGCATGTGCGCGCAGTTCCTGTCCCCGGCGGCCGAGGAGGTGCGGCGTTATCTGGTCGGCTAGGTCCTCGCCCACGAGGTCCGCCCACCGGTCCACGAGGGCCTGCGGGATCGGGGTGGGGCTCGTCTCGATGATGATCCCCGCAACCCGCGCTGGTGTGTCGGGCAGCGCGTTGATGCGCGCGAGCAGGCGGGATGCGAGCAGGCGGGTCTGGGTGCTCCAGGCGGTGCTTGAGCAGCGGACCCGCAGGCGCGCGTGCTCGTCGATGTCGACCGGCTCTACGTGTAGGGCGATGTCCTCACCAACCGCGGGGTCCCACCAGGTGTTGAAATCGCTGAACCACTCGGGCTGTGTCATCTTCTGGCTCCCCTTTCACCGCGCCCCGCTGGTTGCGCTGAGTGCAATTCTCCTCTCCACACTAGTTGCGCTGAGTGCAAGTCGGCGCAGGTTGCACTCAGCGCAACATGAGATGCTGGCGCAGCAGGGTGAGGGTCGGACGCGTCTTGAGCTGTGGTTTTGCCGCGCGACCAACTCCCTCCGCGAGGGGTGAGGCAGGCAGCTACTCCTCGATGCCGTTCTCGCGCAGGTACGCCGCGCGCTCGTCCGCTGTCTGCTTCGGCCCGGTGTAGGGCCGGTCCCTCCACCCCGCCCGGACCTCGGGCTTTCCGTACACCTCGCGCAGCTTGGCGTCGAGCTCGACCTGAGGGTGCGGGATGTCGGCCATCAGGTCGGTCTCGTCGTAGTCGGCCAGTGTCCGGGCGACGGGGACGGTGGTCTCCACCGGCTCGTCGGCCCAGTCGCCGTGGAGGTGCCAGCCGGCTGCCGCGAGTACGGAGGCCGCTGCGGTCTTCGCCTCGTCGAGCTGCCGCAGATCCGCGGGGACGTCGAGGGTGTGTTCCATTTCGGGCCCGGCCTCGACATCGAGGTCACCAGCCTCGTCGTCTACGTGAACGGTGAGGTACATGGCGGGGCCCTCGACCCAGGTCAGGTGGGCGCGGTACATGGGCATGATGTGGTCTCCTCCACGACGGCACGTGTGTGTCTCGCGCCCGCGCTCGCGGGAAGAGGCCGGCTCTCGGGCGTGAGGCCGCCCCGAGCCGCATACCCCGTCATCGGGGCCTACGCAGTCGGTCTGTCTCGGCCGTCTGCGGCTCCTACGCTACCGCCCCACGGGTTCCTGACAGGTTCCTGACAGGCCGTCATGAGTGCTGGTCTCGCAGGCGGCAGTCTGTCAGGGCGCCTATTGTTCCGGAAAATCGTGACTCTCTGGTCCCCCGGAGGCTGCACCTGCATGCTCGTGGGCAACGACACGCCGGGAGGAAACCAGTGCTGCAGATCGACCAGCGCGAAGCGCTCGCACGCTACGAGCAGGAACTTGCCGGGGAGCGGCGCCGCCGACAGGAGAGGGAACGGGAGTTGTGGGAGCGGATCATCGCCGCGGCGCCGTTCGCCTTGACCGTACGGACGGACGCCCGCTCCGTGCTGGACGTCCCTCTTCGGCACGCTGCAGCAGCCATCGACCTGCTCACCGGCGACCGTCGGCAGCACCCGGCTGGCCGGGCGCTCTGCGAAGGCATCACCCACACGCACCTCATGCCCCTGAGTGAACCCGTGGACGCCTACGCGACGTGCCACCGCTGCGTCCACGCCGCAGCGGTGGCACGGCCCGCCGACGGGCCCGAACCACCGACGAGGAGGGAGCGCCGGGAGCTCGAGAGAGTCGAGGCCGGAGCCGTATTCACCGTCGAGCACACCGAGGGGCCCGAGATCCGGGACACCAGCGAGCAGAGCCGGAGCCCCGGCGGAGACCAGGGCCGGATGGTGACCGCCGTGATGAAACGGCTGCACGCCCGGGGCTGGGTCGAACGTGACGCCGAAGCAACCGACTCCCTGCGAGGCGGCTGTGGTTGGCGATGGAACCTGACGAGTCTCGGAGCCGCCGCGCTGGCCCTCCCCGCAGTTCCCCGGTGGGTGGAAGCGACGCCGAGCACGCCACCACAGCACGAAGTTCTCATACCCCGTTGACACGCGAGCGGCGGTCAGCGAGCTCGACCGAGCACAGGCCCTCGCAGCCACAAGACACCGAATTCCACGCCGACCTCACGCGGGCACGTCCCGCAGCGCGAGCAGCCTGCGCGGAAGTGGGGAGTCGGTACCGACCGGCTCCACGTGCCGGACGATGTCGTCGCCCACCCCTGGCGTCCACTCTGCGCGAGATCGCTGAACCACTTCGGTTGTGTCAGGGCCATGGCTGATGCCCTCTCCCCTTTGGATACCCGTGATCGCGCATGCCCGTCCGGGCCCTGTCTTCGCGCCGATAGGGTCGGATCGGCAGAAGCTGAACGGCAGGCTGGATCGCTCCGGCGTCTCGTACGGCAGGGGATGTAGAGAAGGGGTTCAGTGGAGGATCTGAGGGGTCTCCTCGCGGAGATGGCGGCCCGGTACGCCCGGGAGGACGGGGACAGCGGCCCCGGTTTGATGGCGCTCGGCGGTATCGGGCGGCAGGAGGGCGAGCGGGTTGTGGACCTGGATGCTCCGCTGCTGGGCCATGCCACACGCGAGATCCGCGACCTGCTCAAGCGCGGCGACTCCTTCGGGCTGCACGTTCGGGACGCCCAGCGTGCCGTGCATCTGGACCGGGAAGGGTGCCTGGCGCTGCTGGCCGCCCTCGTCGGCGCCGGGTACCTGATCGCGCCCGAGGACCTCGACCAGCCCCAGCACTGCTACAGCTGCCGCACCGACGACTGCGAGTACCACGAATACCGGACCTGGACGCTGACCCCCGCGGGGCGGAGCCTGGCCCATGCCTCCGGCCGTAAGCCGTCCACCCGCAAGAACGCCGACGCGCTGGTTGCCAAGGTGATCAAGGCCGCCCGGGCGGTCAACACTGATCCCGATGCGACGTTGTGGTGGGTCAAGGAGATCCGCGCGGTGGGCGCCTACGCCGATCCCGGCCAGGAGTCGCTGCTGCACGTCGATCTCGCCGTGGATCTCCGGCCGCGCCTGGACGACCCGCTCGAGCAGCGCAAGGCCGAACAGCGCCTGCGTGATGCCGCCCGCGACCGCGGGGAGCGGCAGCGGGTGTGGGACATGGTCGGGTACGGCCACTGGCGTACCCGGCTCGCGCTCGCCGGGCGCAGCAAGGTCGTCCGGCTATTCGGATCAGCCCGAGGAGTCGGGGGGAGGCTGCTGTTCGAGGAGGAGCGGGAGCTGACCATCTCCGCGAAGGCGACCGTGCCCTACCAACGGCCGGCGGACGTGCCGCTGACGAACTGCTCATGGTGCGGGCGGCAGGGTGAGGCGTCGCGCGTTGCCCAGCGCGGTGCCCCGCTGGCCTCGTCCCCCGTCGGCCTGTGCGAGCAGTGCCTGTCGCTGGGCTGGGCCGATGATCTCCAGTACCAGGGCTCGGCCGAGGTATGGCCGTGGGGCGCGGTCCGCAGGCTGCGCACGGTGCTGGCCGAGGAGCCGCTTCACTCATCCGGGTGCGCGCTGTGCGGCCGCGAGGACGCGGCGGAGCAGCCGTGGTGGCCGGGCGATCACCGCGATGGGTCCGGCAGGGGCGAGCCGGTCGTGCTCCGGTTGTGTGACGTGTGCCCGGGGCTTCTGGAACTGGTCGACGCCCCCGGCCGGGACGGTATGTGGTGTGCCCGGCACGCGCACGCGTGCATGGTCGGCATGCGCGCCCTGCTGTGGCGCCGGGCCGGCGTCGCGGAGGTGCCCCCAAGCGTGCGGAAGGCCCGTAAGCGGCCGCGGCTGACCGCGCTGCACCGGGACGTACTGGCCCGGGTGAACGAGCACGGGGCGCTGTCAGCCGTGGACCTGGCCCGCGCACCGATCAGCCAGATCCACCAGGACTCCCGTTGGTGGATGGTGCGGCTGGCCCACCTGTTCGACCACCGTCTCATCGTCGAAGTGCGCGACGGCGGTGAGGAGGCACGGGGGCTCGTACGGGCCACCAGCGACCTTGAGCGGGACTTGGAGGACCGGCTTGATGCGCTGCACCGGCCGGGGCCGGTCTGGGACGGACAGCGGGTGCTCGAGCCCGCGTCGCCCGCGGGCTGGGCCGAACTGCGCGACGAGGCCGATCAGGAGGCGGCCCGGCTGGACCGGGAGGCGCTGCGGCGGCGTGTGGATCATCCGGTGCCGGAAGCTCCCCACGGCCGGTGGGGGTAACCGGCGGCACCTGGTCCGGGCGTTCGCCGCGCTCGATCAGGTGCCGCTCGATGCCCGCCTCTACGCAGGAGACCCCTCAGGTAGTAACCGGTGGTCCGGGGGCGACCCAGCGTCGTGGTGTTCGTGGTGGAAGTGGAAGTCAGTAGGCCGTGGGGATGTCGAAGGTGCGAACTCCCGGCCAGATTTGTCGGTCACCTCGACGGTTCGCGCGCCGGGTCCGTACGAGCGCACGACGCCCTGGCTGACATCTCTGCACGATGACCAGCTGCGCCCAGCGGGCGGCTGCCGCTTTGCCGCCGAGCTTCGTGTCACGAGAGCCGCGTGGTAGATCAGGACATCACCCGACCGGATCCACCCGGCTTTGAGAAGTCCGATCGGTGAGCGAGGGCGCTCTGGCCATGGCCGAGGTCGCGGCCGCCGAACTCGGGCTATCACAGGCCGTCCTGATACAGCAGCCTCTGTGCCGGTGCTGTGGCCGTGCCAGTACGCGAGGGGGTTCTCATGCGCTGATTCACGGACAGGGTGAAGGAAGGAGGGCAGCTCTCAGGTTGTGGAGGCGACTTCGTGCAACAGGCGGTCGACGCCGTGCTCCGAGCTGAGTGGGTCGAAGCTGGCGGACAGGTCGCGAATCTGTTGGACGCAGCGGGAGGCGCCGATCTGTTGGGCCAGGCCGAGGGACTGGCGAGCCATCTGTGCGGCTTGGGCGACGTGTCCCTGAGCGAGCAGGCTTTCTGCTTCGTAGCCGAGGAACACTGCCTTGGTCTTGTCTCGTGCCGGGGGCAGCAGCCTGAGTCCTTGGCTGATCTGGTCGTGGGCGCGGGCCGGCTGTCCCAGATCGATCAGGCATCTGCCCGTGTCCACTGCCAAGTCGGCGTGGCTCATCCAGGTACACCATCGGGGTGCAGTGTCGGTGGTCGAGTCCAGGAGTTTTTCGGCTTGGGCGAGGTCGCGGTAGCAGGCTCGGGGTTCGTGGAGCATGGCGTGTGCTCGGGCTTTGCGCAGGAGCAGCAGGGACCGGGCGGTCGGGTTGGTGGTGCGGGAGAGGGCGTGTTCGAGGCTGTCGGCGGCGGCGCGGGGATGGCCGAGCCACATGCTCTGGTAGGCGATGTCGGAGAGGGCTCCGGCGCCCATGTCTCTGTCTCTGGCTTGGTGGGCGGCGTGGACGGCGGCGTGCCAGTACCGGTTGGCTGCGGCGTGGTGTTCGTGGTCGAAGCGGTGCCAGGCGAGGGTTTGGCTGAGGGAGGCGGCAAGAGAGTGCAGCCGCATTCCGACGGTATGGCCGTAGCTGCCCTGTTCGAGGAGTTCGACGACGGTTGTCAGGTGTCCGTCGAGGAGCGGCCCGGTGTGCTGGCGGTGCGCGGTCGGCAGGCTGGTCAGGTTGCGCGCGGAGCTCTCCAGCCAGTCGACGAGGGCGGGATCCACCGGGCGTCCGCTGGTGGAACTGGCGGCCAGTGCCGGGTCGATCGTGGCCCATTCGAGTGCCAGGGTGCCCAGTGCGGCCGGTGTGTAGGTCAGGAAGGTGCGGCGGTCGACGGCCATCTGCGCGGCCTTTCTCAGGACGGTGACGGTCAGCCCCGCTCCGAGGGGTGCGGGGGTCTCGTGGCCGGGCAACCAGTGCGGCCAGCCCAACGCGGTCACCTGGTCGTACGGGACGTCGAAGATGTCGGAAAGAAGCAGTTGCGAGAACTCGTCCGGCATGACGCTTTTCTCCCATAGGGAGACGCGTTGGCGGCTGGTGCCGGCCCGGCGGTCGCGGCGTCGGGCCGCCTCTTTCACGCGCCGGGCGAGTTCGGCTTGTGACCAGCCGTGCAGCCACCGTGCGTAGGCCAGAGGATGCCGGATGGGTTCGTCCACCAGTTCATGGAAGCACCCCGGACCATCTCGCCGAGGCGTAATCATCGGGTGGGATGACAGGGGGATGACACCCGAACACTGTTGCGAATCGGCTCTGTTGCTCTGTAATCGACTCCGCGGGCCGACCGCGCCCGCAGTGACCGTCCGCGCGAACTTGTTCAGGCTGGAGGGACAAGTCCCATGACTCTTGGCATCACCCCTGGTGACCGCACCGCGGAGAAGCCGGTGAACGGCCACGGCGTTGCTCAGTTGAACGGTGTTCGGTTGCGTATCGAGACGCCGACGCCGGACGTGCTCGGATCCGTGCTGGGCATGCTGGTCCCTGCTTGCTCCGTTGCTCCCCCGGACGCAGTGACGCAGTGGACGCTCAAGGTCGAGGAGCGCAGCCCGGAGGTCGAGGATCGTGGCGGCCTGTTCGACGGCCGGCTGGTCCTGGAATTGCCGTACGGAGGGCGCCGCCTGGCGGTCGTGGGCGTCGATGACGGGGTACTGCGGGTGGCGGCGTGCTACCGGCCGGGGGCGACACCGGTGTTGATGGAGGTGGACTCGCGCCAGCAGGTGACGCGGCTCGTGGTGGCCTCGGGGGACGTGGTCGGCCTGCGGTGGGCGGACTATCTGGGGCGGGTGTTCTTCGCGTCCCGGCTGCTGGCATCGGGCTGGCGGATGCTGCACGCCTCGGCGGTCGCCGTCGACGGCGTCGCGCTGGTGTTCCTGGCGGGGCGCCACGGGGGGAAGTCCACGCTCGCCCACCGGGCGGTGCGGGAGCTGGGTGCGCGGTTCCTGGCCGACGACCTGGTGCTGATCGGCCCGGACCGCACGGTGGTGGGGTGGCCGACCCGCGTCGCGGTTCCCGCCGAGCTCGTCGGCGATATCGACGGCTGGAGGCGTGAGCGCACCGTTGTGTCCGGCGTGAGGCGCGACCGGTTCCTTTTCACGCCGGCGCAGCACCGTGCTGCGCTCGGGATTGCGTACTCGCCTCCTGTTCCGCTCGACGCGGTCGTGATCGTGGACGGGGACGCGGCCGCCGGGGAGGGCGTCCGGGCGGACGCGGGGATGCTTCATCGGGCGGTGGTCCGCGCTGCTCATGTCCCGCAGCAGCTGCTGTATGTGAGCGATCCGCTGGGTCTGATGGGTGGGGCGCGGCTGGCGGATCAGGTTGCCGGGGCCGGGCAGTTGGAGGGGCTGATGTCCGGGGTTCCGGCGGCGGTTTTGCGGGTGGCGGTGGAGCAGCTGCGGTCGGCGCCGGTGTGGCGTGCTCTTCAGGACGTCATCCCGGGGACAGGGCGTGGCCGGTGAGTGGGCTGGGGCGGGGTGCGTACGAGGTGGTGAGCGCCGGGCGGAGTCTGTGGGTGGAGGCGGATGCGGCGCTGGGCTCCCGGTGGGATGAGATAGTCCCGCACCTGCCCGGTGTCTTGCCCGGCGGAGTTCGGCCAGGGGTCGTCCCGGCTACGGCACTTCTGCCGGGCGGTGTGTCGGTGGGGGATGCTCGGCGGTTGCTGAACGCCCATCTGCATCTGCTGCATTTGGCCTGCGGCACGCTGTGTCTGCACGCGGTGGCCTTGCGGTTTCCGGCCGACGGCCGGGTCGTGGTGCTGCTCGGCGGACATGGTGCGGGCAAATCGCTCGTCGCGCTGGCGCTGGTGCGCCGGGGCTGGCGGGTACTTGCCGGTGACGTGGCGCTGGTGGACCTTTCCGAGCCTGACCAGCGGCCCCGTGTGCTGGGTGGCACGGCCGGGTTCCTCGCCCGGCGCGGACCGACGCTGCGCTGGTTCCCCGACCTCGCGCTGCCGCCGCCGGGCGGGGACCGGGTGGATCTGGGCCACCTTCCCGGACTGCGGGAGTCTGCGCCGGTGGAGGCCGGCCCGGTGGCGGTGGCTGTCCTGGTGGACGTGGACGGCGACCCGGTGGCCGGCGCGGGAGCGGTCGAAGTGCTGGACGCGCACACGGCCGCGACGGTGTGGTGGCGGGCGAGCGGCCATCTGCTGGAACGGTTACTCGACGACAGTCCGGTGGTGCTACGCCAGTTCGAGGACGGCCCGGCCGCCGCCCACCGTCAGGACCGGGTGCGGGCGCTGGCCCGCGCCCTGCCGTTGCACGCGGCATGGGGAGCCCCCGACGCGATCGCAGGCCGGGTCGAGGACCTGGCCAACTCCAGCACACCAGCTCAGCCGATGGAGGTCCGTTGATGTCCGAGGAGAAGCCCGCAGCGCGCCGGTACACCGGAGCGCGGATCCGCGTCGGGCAGCGGCGGGCGCGCCTGGCTGCGGCGGCGGTGCCGGGGCCGGGCATGGTGGCGGGCCAGTTCAGCGTGCTCAGCCCCGGCACCGAGCGGCGGCATCTGGCGGGGGCGGACCGCGAGGCCGGATACATGACGCTCGGCCGGGCCGACGAAGCGGCGGGCTGGGTACTGGCCCCGGTGCCGCATGGCGCCGCCTTCGAGCCGGCCTGCCCCGGGGCGGTGACCACGCCGCCCGGGATGGATCCTGGGATGGTGGCGCTGGCCCGGTTCCAGCAGATGGCCTGCCTGGGCCTGGACCGGGTGCCCACCGACAACCTGAGCGACGTGGTGGTCGTCGGGTCAGGACCGGTCGCGCTCGGCTGCGTGCTGGAGCTGTCCCGCCGCGGCGCCACCAGCATCCGGGTGGTGACCGCGCGTCGGCACGCCGCGATCCGCCGGGCTCCGGGCGTCATCTGTGTACCGTCGGAGGGCGCCGGGCGGGGACGGTTGGTCATCGACGCAGCCGGCGTCCCGGCGAGCGCGGCCACGTTGACCGCGCCCGGCGGCATTCTCGGCCTGCTCGGCACTCCCGCCGACGGCGACGCACTCGGTGCGCTCCAGGTGCACCGGGCCGGCTGGAGCGTGGTGGGCATGCACGAGTTGGCGCCCGCCGCCGAGGACGCGTACCAGGCCGCGTTCACCACAGCCTGCCGCTGGCTCACCGGGCATCTCGATCCGGCCCTGGCCACGTTCTGGTGCCGGACGGTGCCTGGCGACAAGGCGCCGGAACTGTTCGCCCTGCTCGACGCCCCGGGCCGCCCGGCCGAACCGGTCCTGCTGTTGGACTGGAGGACCGCGTGAGCGGCGTGAGTGCGGCTGGCGTCGGGCTCTACAGCATCGGCGTGCGGGGCATGGATGTGCCGGAGCTGCTGGAATGGGCTGGAGCGCAGGGCGTTCCGTTCGTACATCTGCGGGGCGGACCGCGCGGTTTCGACCTGGCCCGGCAGTCACCGGAGGTGCTCGCGCACTGGCGTCGGTGCGGGGATGCGTTCGTGCCGGTCACCGGGGTGACAGCCGACCTGGACCTAGCCGACCTGTTCGCCTTGTCCGCCCCCGAGCGGGGCCGGGCCCGGGCCGAGCAGGAGCTCCTGGCGGTCGCGGCCGCCGCGATCGGCGCCGGTTGGGTACGGCTGCTGGGCCGCACCGTGCCCCGGGGGCCGCTGCTGGCGGCCATGCTCACCGGCGAACTGCCGGTCTCCCGGCTACCGCTGCTGGTGGAGCTCCACCACCCCGGCTGGCTCGCACCCTCCGCGCTGGACGCCCTGGAGACGTTGTTGGAACGCTGGCCCCGGATACGGGTGCTTGCCGACACATCCCAGCTCGCCGCCGCCCTGCCGTCAGCAGTCGGTGAGGGGGACGAGGCGCTGGAGCGGGTGCTCGATCTCTCCCGGGTGCTGCACCTGTCCGACGACGGAAGCGGCCTGGACGCGGCGGCCCGCGCACTGGTGGCGAGACGGGCCCGGGACCGGGTCGGTAGCGGTCAGGGCATCGAGGTCGCCGTCGAGTGGACCGGTCAACCCCGCACCGCCCAGGCGTGCTTGGACCGACACCGGGAGGCCTGCCGGTGGTGGGCGCAGCGTTCCGGGGCTCCCCCGCGAAGGCCATAGGGTGTCCATCCGATCACTACACGTCACAAGGAGGGGTTGTCGTGGACCCGAAAGCGCAGCCTGATCTCACCGCGGTGCTCGCCAGCGCCTACGGCCTGCACGGCGCCGTGCTGGAGCGGCTGCCGGTCGGTCAGGTGACCGTCAACTACCGCGCCCACGTGGGTAACGGTGACCAGGTGCTGTTCGTGAAGCACTACCAGGGCAGCGAATCGGACCTGGGCGCCGAACAGGCCGCGGTCGATCAGACGCAGCTGGCCGGCATTCACCAGGTTCCGGTCGCCTCGGTGCGCCCTTCGGTCAACGGCGACACCGTCGTGCGGCAGGACGGCATCGCCGTCTCGGTGTGGGAATGGGTGCCTGGAACGGTGGTCGAAGACGGTCTCAATCCCGCCCAGCAGCGGGCAGCCGGAACCACGCTGGGCCGTATCCACACCGCGTTCGCCGACCACCCGGCCGGGTCCGGCCCGTCGGCGAAGCTGGAGAAGTGGCTGCGCCCGGACATCGACAAGCTGGAAGCCACCGCGGTCAAGCTGCTGGGCATCGCTGGGGAGCGAGCCCAGCGTGACGCGTTCGACGAGCAGGCGCTGCGGACCTTGGCCGAGCGGCGCGCGGTGCTGCACCGTATCCCCGAGCTCCTGGAAGGTCTTCCGCCGCTGACGACGCAGGTTCTGCACGGCGACTACTCGGCGGTCAACCTGCTGTTCCAGGGCGACGAGCTGACCGCCGTGCTGGACTTCCTGCCCCCCGACCCGTTCCTGGTCGCCTACGAGCTGGGCCGGATCGCGTTCGACCCGCGCACGGTCGTCCTCGACGAGGACTGGATCGCGGCGGGCGTGAACCTGGTCGGCGCCTACCTGGAGACCAACCCGCTCGTGCCGGCCGCCGACGTCACCGCCTGCGCCCGGGTGGCGCTGCTGCAGCTGATGACCAGTTTGTACGGGGTCAAGCAGCACTACCTCAAGCCCGGCCTCCTCCAGGAGGACCTGGATCAGTTCTGGCTCCTGCGGCACGCCGCGGCTCAGCGACTGCTGGCGGGCCTCGGCGAGGTCGAGAGCGCCCTTGCACGGGCAGCACATCACCGCTGACGGTCCGCCTCCGGGCGGTCCACGAATGAAGGAGTAACCGATGTCCACGACGGCCATAGCCGCCGACCAGTGGGTGGTCCTGCGCGGACCGATCAGCGCCGAGACGATCATCACGGCCGCCACCGCGCTCGCGGAGCGCCGCCAGCTGCAGTGCGCGCTCGACGAGGGAGCCGGAACGCTCCGGCTCACCGACCCGGTGACCTCACACGTACTGGTCACGGTGCGGTGGAAAAGCCTGCCACCGCAGGCGCCGCGCACGCTGGGCTTCCAGACTCCGCCGTTGGCCGCCGTGGACATCCTGATCGACCCCGCGCCCGGCTCCGGCGGGAGCCAGCTCGCTGCCGAGCTCCACGACGCTCTGTCCGCGCGCGCCCTGCCCTACACCGGGAGCGAACTGGACGGCATCCGGGCCGCCATGCCGCTGCTGGAGCGCTACAGCACCGAGCAGCCGGCGTTCGGCAACTGGGCGCTGCTCTTCCGCGACCACTACCTGGAGCACAGCACCGGATTCGTCCTGGCGATGGAGCGGGCCGGGATCCCCCCTGAGTGGATCTTCGCCCTGGACAAGGGCGACAAGACGTGGAACCGGGACCGGGTCCACGCCACATTCACCGCGCGCGGGTATCGCAGTGACGTCCTGGACAACACGGCCGTCAACGACCCGGACGCGCACCAGGGCGAACTCGCCCGCGTCGGCGCGGATATCGACGCGTTCCTGGACGCCGCGCACGCGGCCGGTCGGCGGGTACTGGTCGTCGACGACGGCGGCCTGCTGGCCCGCGGCTACGGCGCCGCCGGCGCGCCCCGCACGGTGGACGCCGCGCTGGAGCTGACCGTCAGCGGCATCAAGCGGATCGCCGCCGCCGGCCAGCTGGCGATCCCCGTGCTGAACATGGCCCGCTCCCAGGTCAAGTCCCGCCTGGGCTACCGGGAGATCGCCGACTCCTGCCTGCGACGGCTGCGCGCCCTGCTCCCGGACCGCAAGATCATCGGCCGTCAGGTACTGCTGCTGGGCTACGGCACCCTCGGCTCCCGCCTGGCCGCCCAGTTACGAGATCTGGGCTGCCGCGTCGACATCGTCGACACCGACCTCCCGGCGCTCATCGACGCCGCCGAGCACGGCTTCACCACCTACCGCACCGCCGCCCAGGCCCTCGCCGCCACCAGGCCCTTCCTCATCATCGGCACCACCGGCGAGGTCGCGCTGACCGACACCGACCTGAGCGTCCTTCCCGACGGCGTGCTCCTCGCCCCCTTCGCCACCCGCGACTTCAGCGCCCTGACCGAGAACGCCGTACACCGCGCGGGAGCCGTCGAGCTCCCCGGAGTGGGCATGCGCTTCGGTCTGCCCGGCGAGAAGTCGCTCACCCTGCTGGGCAACGGCCGCTCGATGAACCTCTTCGAAGCCGACTCCATCCCCAGCCAGGGCTACGACGCCTACCGCGCCGCCACCCTCATCGTCGCCACCGCCCTGTGCGCCGACCCCGGACGCATCCCCGCCGGACTGCACACCGCCCCGGCCGACACCGCCATCACGGACGCCGGCCTGTGGGAGGCGTACTACGACCTGTACGCCGCACCGGGCTCCGGCGCCGGCCAGGTGTCCGCCTTCCCCGCCCCGCGCCCTACTGCCCGTGGCCGTCTGGCGCGGGCCGCGATCGTGGGATACGGCGTCGCCGGGCGCCTGCACACCGAGATCCTCACCGCCCTGGGCGCCACCCCGGCCGTCATCGACCCCAAGCACCAGGACCTGCCCGCGTCCCTGCGGACCTTCCCCCACCAGGTCAGCGAACTGCCCCCGGCGGTGGCCGCGGGCATCGACCTGTGGTCGGTCTGCTGCCCCACCGCCGAGCACCTGGACGTGCTCCGCGCGATCCTCCGGCACAACCCGGCCGCCCGCGTCCTGATGGAGAAGCCGGCCTGCCGCGGGCACGAGATCGACGCCTTCAGCCGCCTGCTCGCCGACCACCCCGCCGCGCGGATGATCGTCAACGACCAGTACCGGCACTCCACCACGCTGCCAGCGTTCACCGGCCTCATCGCCGCGCTGGAACCCGGCGCGCCCATCGACAGGGTCTCGGTGCTCTTCACCAAGGACCGGCGCCCCGACAGCGCTTCGGGGCGCTTCATCGACCGCGACTACGGCGTGCTGGGCTACGAATGGCTGCACATGCTCGCTGTCACCCGCGGCATCCTGCCCGCCCCGGCGTGGGAGCACTACCTGGCCTTGGACCCGGCCACCACTACGACCGAGCCGGAATACGACCCGGCGCTGTTCGTCGCCGCCCTGACCGAGCGCGCCGACCTCCCCCGTCCCGGCGCCCCGGGCGTGCTGCGGCTGGAGCTGACCTCCTCGATCCTCGGCCCGGGGCAGGCCGACGACGCCGCACCCGCACCCCGGCCCCCGTGGCGCCAGGGACTTCGCGCGGCCGACGACCGCTACCGGCACGTCACCGTCCACGCCGGACGAACCCGCTTCACCCTGCATCTCGAACCCGTAACCGCACCCGGCGGCTGGCAACTCGAGCGCAACCACCACCGGCTCACCGCAGTACGCGACGGCGCCGTCGTGCACGACGAAGTCCTGACGGACTCTCCGCTTCAGACCTCCGTACACCACGCGGCCGCGGCCCTGTTCGCCGACGCCGCCCCGCCCGCCCCCGACCTCGAACCGCTGCGCCGCATCGCGCGGCTCGCCGACGTCCTGCGTGAGCGGGCACCGGACGAGCTCACCGCCCCGGATGTCTCCCGGACCAGCGCATAGCCGCACACAGCCCCGCCCCGGCCGCCTGCCGGGCCGACCGGAAGGCCTCGCCGTGAAGCACGCCCTCTCCCTGACCGCTGGCCTGCAAATCGTCACCATCCGCTCCAACACCCCGCGGGTCACGGACTGGGCGGCCAGGTACTTCGGCCGGTACTGGGATGCCTCGCCGACCACGGGCAGCTCCACCGCCCCCGGGCCGGTGGTCACCGTCCAGGAAGGTAACCACCGCGCTCCCCTCGCCACCCTTCATCCGCAGCACGCCGTCTTCGCCCGCGAACCCATCGGCTACACCCGCCACCCAGACAGGACCGTGAGCGCGCATACCCTGTCCGACCCGGCTCTCGCCTTCCACTACGCCCCCGCCGAGCAGCACCTGCGGATCAGCGGCCGACGGGTCTTACAAACGGCCGCTTCGCCGGGCCGGCCGACGCGGCTGGCGACCGCCGCCACCCGCTTCGCCCGCGAGATGATGCGCGCCCGGCTCATCGCCGACGGATGGGTCCTGCTCCACGCCTCCGCCGCGGTCTTCCCCGGCGGGCACGCCATGCTCACCCTGGGCGACTCCGGAGCGGGCAAGACCACGACCGCTCTCACCCTGGCCTCCGCCGGCGGCGCGCTACTGGCAAACGACTGCTGCTTCGCCCGTCCCAACACCGACGGCACGCTCAGTCTCCTGCCGTGGCCAGCCGCAGCCGCCATCGGCCTCGGGCTCCTCCACGCACTCACCTTCACCAGCTCTGCCCACTCCCACCTTCAGGCCGGCGAACCGCCTCATCCCACCCAGGACCAGCGCGTCACCGATGCCCTCACCACCGGGCGTACCGGTGCGCTGATGTCCTCGTCCGGCCGGGAACTGAAGGCACACATCTGGCCCGAACAGCTCACCCGCTGGTTCGGCCTGTCTCTGGCAACCACCGGCACTGCGGCCGGGGTTCTCCTCCCGCGCGTCACCCCGGCCCCCGGGGCCCCTGGACACGCGAACAAGGAGCGCCTTCTTGAGGTCACCAGCAGCGTCTTTGTGACCTCGGACGAAGAGCGCTATCCCGATCTCTTCGGGTTCACCGAAGGAAGCAACGCCGGGACGCCCAGGGCCCGCGCCGAGGTTCTCGAGCACCTCAACCGGCTGCCGCGGCAAGCGATCGACCTGAGCCACGACCAGGCGGCCAACACCCGGCTACTCAGCGCCCTCACCGCCTCGCTCATCCCGGCCGTCAGCCCGTCGCTGCTGCTGAAGTCGTGAAACCCGACAGCCGGCGGCCGGTGTGCCAGGGGTACTGCACCTGGGCGATCACAACTCGGAAGCCCGCATGCGTTCGATCAAGGTTCGTCGCCCGACATCAAGTCCCGATCCGGCCACGTAGCCTGCTCGCAGATCATTCACTCGATTGGGTGTATTCGCCGTAGGGGCGCTGGGATGGTGGTGGGCGCTGCCAGGCTGGCAAGAGCACTGGCGGCGCAACATGGGAGAGAGGGCAGTTGGGTCGGTACACACTCACGGACTACCCGGCGATCTTCGTGCCGGGGGATCCGCCGCGGACCGGCCGTTTCAGGTTCTGGCGTCCGGCCGCAACGATGGGCCCGGCCGACCAGCTCAGCGTGCCGCCCGAGGCGCGCCTGGGTGAGAGCACCACCATGATCGTGCGCTGGTCCGGCGGCAAGGCCAAGACCGGGAACGTCCCGTACTACACCCTCGGGCTGGAAGACGCCTGGCCGCTGCTGGTGCACTGCCGCACCCATGGCCTCGGTCACGAGGCCTGCCAGTTCTGGGGAGCCGCAGCCCTGCTGGCGCTGCAGTTGGTCGCCGACGGCCGCCTGGAGCCGACGCTGACCGCGCGCGGGTACGACGCGTGGAAGAGCACCGGCCCCGGTCTGCGGCAGGAGCAGTTCGACGCGCTGCTCGCGGCCATGCCGCCCGAGGCGCACGCGCACGCGACCTCGCACTCTTCTCTGGGTTCCGGTCCGTCGATGAGCGACCCTGGCCATCTTCTGTCCGCGTATGTCGACGCGATGGCCGACTTCCTGCCGCGCTCCCCCGGTGCCGCGGTGGCCACCGGCCAGGCCGCGTTCGCCGACCGTGCCGCCCAGCACGTGCCGCACCTGCTCTTGGCCAGCCCCCGCATGGCCAGCCAGCCCGCTCCGAGTGTGCGGCTGTCGTTGCGCCTGGAGCTGGACGCTGACGACACCGAGACCGGGGTCCGCGCGGTCGTCCAGGTCCACGACATCCTCGGCGGGCACCGGGTCGCGGACGCCGGGCCGCTGTGGCGTGCTGTGCCCGCGCCCGGGACACCGGATGCCTCCCGGCAGATGGAATCCCTGGTCGTCCTGCGCCGTGCCGCCCGGGCCTGGCCGCCGCTCGCCCGCCTGCTTGAGGACCCGCGCCGTCCCGGGGCGCTGGACCTGGACGAGAGTGAGATCGACGAGCTGCTCGGCGATGCGGTCGCGCGCCTGGCCAGGGTGGACTGCGCCGTCCACTGGCCCCGCGACCTGGTCCGCGCCTTGACCGGGCGCATCGTCATCGCCCCGCGCCCGGCGTCCATCGCCCCCACCAGCCTGCTGGGGGCGGAGCAGCTGCTGGATTTCCAGTGGCGGGCGACCGTGGACGACGAGGAACTGACAGAAGCGGAGATGGATCGGCTTGCGGAGGCGCACCGGCCGTTCGTGCGGCTGCGGGACCGCTGGGTGCGGGTCGATGCGGCTCTGCTGCGCCGTGTCCGCGACCGCCACCTCGGGCAGGTCACCGCTGGTGAGGCCCTGGTGTGCGCGCTGACCGGCAGCGCGCAGATCGGCGAGGAGCGTGTCGAGGTCCATCCCGCCGGCTGGCTGGCCGACCTGCGCACCGCCCTGGCCCGCGCCGCGCACACCGACGTGGCGGTTCCGGCCGCGCTGAAGGCGGAGCTGCGCCACTACCAGCGCCGGGGGCTCTCCTGGCTCCACCACCTCGCCGGCGGCCCGGTGGGCGGAGGGATCCTGGCCGATGACATGGGCCTGGGTAAGACGGTCACGCTGATCGCCCTGCACCTGCTGAACCAGGAGACTGCGGCCACCGCCGGGCCGACGCTGGTGGTCTGCCCGGCCACCATGCTCGGCGCCTGGGAGCGGGAGATCGCGCGCTTCGCCCCCACCGTGCCCGTCCGCCGCTTCCACGGCCCGGCCCGCAGCCTCGACCTCCTGCCTGCGGACGCGGTCGTCTTGACCACCTACGCCACCTTGCGCCGCTCCACCGACCGCCTCACCGGGGCCGCGTGGTCGCTCGTGGCCGCGGATGAGGCCCAGGCGGTCAAGAACGCCCTGTCGGGCACCGCCGGAGCGCTGCGCAAGGTCCCCAGCCGCAGTCGGGTCGCGCTGACCGGCACCCCCATGGAGAACTCCCTGGCGGACCTGTGGGCGCTGCTGGACTGGGCGACCAGCGGCCTGCTCGGCACGTGGCCCGCGTTCCGGGAGCGGTTCGCACGCCCGATCGAGGCGGGCCGCGACGCGGCGGCGGCCGCGCGGCTCGCCGCGCTGATCTCCCCGCTGGTGCTGCGCCGCAAGAAGACCGACCCTGGCATCGCCCCCGAGCTGCCGCCCAAGACGGACACGGACGCGTTCGTGCCGCTCAGCCGGGAGCAGGCATCCCTGTATGAGGCGGTCACCCGCGAGGCGCTGCAGCAGATCCGGGCGGCCGACGGCATCAACCGACGCGGCCTGGTCCTGAAGCTGCTCACCTCGTTGCGGCAGATCTGCAACCACCCGGCCCAGTACCTCAAGGAAGCCGACCCGATCGTCGCAGGGCGCTCCGGGAAGATCGACCTCCTGGACACGCTCCTGGATCAGCTTCTCGCCGAGGGCCAGGCGGGGCTGGTGTTCAGCCAGTACACCCAGATGCTCGACTTGCTGGCCTCACATCTGAACCAGCGCGGCATCTCACACCAGGTCCTGACCGGAAAGACCTCAACCGCGCAGCGCGATCAGCTCGTTCAGCGGTTCCAGGACGGCGGTTTCCCCGTCTTCCTGCTCTCGCTGCGTGCCGCCGGCAGCGGCCTGACCCTGACCCGCGCCGAGCATGTTTTCCAGGTCGACCAGTGGTGGAACCCGGCCGTAATGGACCAGGCCGCCGACCGCGCCTACCGCATCGGACAGACACGGCCGGTCCAGATCCACCGCTTCATCGCTGAGGGCACCGTGGAGGAGAAGGTCCTCCAACTCCTGGCCACCAAACGCGAGACCGCCGACATGGTCCTGGGCGCCGAACAGCTGGGCCTGACCGAACTGGGTGACGACCAGCTCGCCGAGCTGGTCGGGCTCCGGAGGAACTGACGCTGATGGCCTTCTTCCACACCTACAACGAGCTCTACGGCACCGTCTACGTGCACCATCCGACCACTGCCACCGACGACGATGAACGGAGTGTCGGCCCTGTCCGCGAGGCCTGGTACGGGGAACTGATGCAGCAGCGCCGCGACGAGCAGCGCATGAACGCCGGGGCGCCGTACGTCGAGAAGATCACCGGCCTGACGGTGTGGCCCGGCCGCCTCGGCGGCCACTTGTATATCGAGGACGCGAAGTCCCTCTATGTCCGCGCCGATCCCAACTATCCCTCTCCGATCGAGGTGTTCTGGCCGCGGCTCTCGGACGAGCAGTGGCTCCAGCTCGCCGCCACCGCCCGCCCTCATGCCCATCAGCTCGCCACTGAATCCAGCCGCGACGCGATGCTCCGCATCCTGGACCTCGCTCACAGCCTCGACGTGTACCTGCTTCCCACGCTGAACGAAATCAGCAACTCCGACTGCCCCTGCCGTAGCCGCAAGAGCGTCTGCGAACACATCGCCGCCCTCATCGAGTGCTACGCCCGGAGCCTGGAACACGAGCCCCTGACCCTGCTCCTGTTGGGCGGGTGCGCCCCCACCGTGTTCTTCGCCCTCGTGGACGATCCCGAACATCCCAGCACACAGCCCTACTACCGGCCCGAGAGGCTCTCGGCGCCCACCATCGACGCCCGGAACCTCTACTACCGGCGGCAGTGGCACACCGCCCCTCCCCTACCGCCCCTGCCCACACCGCCGACCGAGCCGGCGGCGGCCGAGCCGCGGACCGAACTCGGCGATCCCGCCCACCAGCTCCTGGCCCGCGCTGCCGCCGACCGCGCGGCCGACCTGCTGAGCCAGGCATTGCGGCGCCGCCGGAACCCGCTCGTCGACCCCGTCAGGCGGCTGACGCCCGAACAGGACGCAGCCAGGCTCTCGGCCTACCAGAGCCCCGGCTCTTCGCAGTCGTCGGGGGTAGCGGTCGGCATCCACCATGGTGCTTGCGGTGGCAAGTGACGTGGTCAGGCGCTGCGCTGCGGCGGCCCTATGCTCGATGCCCGGTGGGCACGGTCGGCGTGTCCGCAGCACGGGCCGCAGCACGACTTTGACGCAGCGCCGGTGAAGACCCGGATCGAGAGTGACCTGATGACGTCCGCCTCCGACGACCCGTTCGGCCAGCTCACCGAGGAGGCCGAGCTGTTCGATGTGCCGGGCGGTGGCATGGAGGAGATCCTGCCGCCGTTCGAGGCGGGCCTCGTGATGGCCGCCGGGCGTGCGCTGGCGGTCCTGGCCTACCGCGATACGGCCGAATTCGGTGACGAGCCGTTCACCCGCAATGCCCCTGCCGCGGCGGGTACCGTGCTGACGCTGCTGCCGGAGGCGTGCGACCGGATGGACCGCGAATTCCGGGCCGCGGTGGCGCGGGCGCTGTGGGATCTGACCGACGATCTCACCGCTGGCCTCGCGCCGCTGCCGCGATGCGCGGCGGAGGAGTGGGCGCTCGGTCGCATGCTGGAGGCCGCGCCCGCGATGTTCGCCGCCACCGACGAGGAACTGCACGCGCTGGGCGTCGCCGTCCCTGACCATCCCGACGAGTCCGGCTACCAGCCACCGTACTGGGAGGAGGCGTGGCAGCTGATCGTTGAAGGAGCGAAGTACAGCATCCCCGAGGCGCAACCCGCCGTCGGCCCCCAGGAGGACGCGGACGACGGCGATGTTCCTGAGGAGCCGGCAGAAGGCTGGGACGCCCCTCGCTACTGGTTCTCCCCCTACAGCTTCATCCGGCCCCGCGACGTTGAGCGCGGCCACCCCGACTGGGCGCAGCGGCACCTGGACGGCGGGGCACTGGTTGCCCCGGATCCGCTGACGGGTGAGCGGGCCGCCGTGCTGCTGCACCTGGACAGCGTCCACCGTTCGGGCAGCGGGGCGCTGGACGAGGACGAGCAGGACGCGGCTGAGGACGGGCGGGGGTATTTCGGTGACGACAGGGATGGGGTGCTCACTCCGCTGGCGGCCCGGCTGCTGGCCGCCGCCGCCGACCAGGTGGCCGATGCAGGCTGGCACGACCTGTTCCACTACGGCGACCGGGTCTTCGAGCGCCCCGAGGATGAGGACGAGGAGCTGTGGCTCGGCGACGACTCCTTTCTGGGGAGTCTGCCGCCGCTGTGCGACGGCCAGGGCGCGGCGTGGCGGCTCGCGATGGTCGGGGCGGTGGAGAACCTGGCGGACGACCTGCGGGCAGGGCGGGCCCCGAACGCCAGCTGCACCGCCGAGGAGCTCGCGCTGCATCTGATCGTCGGGCAGGCGAAGGAGCTCGTGGATCTCCTCGATGACGAGGACTACGCAGAGGAGTTGGGCCTGCCCGCCGGGGACCGGATCAGCGCCAGGCACCGCGCCTTCGATCTGGTGCTGGAGTACTACCTCCAGGACTTCGACGTGCTGATGCACTACGACAGCGATCTGAGCGAGGTCGTGACCGATCCGGAGCATCCCGCGAACCTGCAGCTCGGCATCGGGGACCTGCGGCCCCGTGCCTGGTTCGCCCCGTTCGGCAACACTCGGCCTCGCCGACCGCGCGCGTTGGAGCCCTGGTTGCTCGACCGGCTGGCCGGCGCCGATCCGGCCGCGTTCTTCGCGAGCACCCCGGCACTGGTCGGCGATCAGGAAACAGCGGCAGGCAAGGTCCCGGCGACCGAGCTTCCCGGCGGACTGCGTGAGGAGTTCGAGACCTTCGTCGGCCTGGCCCAGCGTCGGTTCTTCGACGAGCCGACCGCAATCCATATGGGCGTCACCCTGGAACGTCTGCTCACCCTGTTCTTCTCCACACCCTCCCTCGCGCCGCGTGGCATCTGGCCGCTCAACCCCCGCGCCAGCGCCGTCCACGCCGGCCTGCTGCTGGTCGATCGCGACTTCTGCCTGCGCGGGCTGAACAGCACCTGGCGACTGGGTGCCGACCGCAATGACCGCCAGGCCCGCGGCTGGGCCTGCGAGCTACTTCTGGACTGCGCCAACTACGCCCTGGCCAACTACCACCGCCAGCCCGGCGCGTATCTGCGCGGCACCACGCCTCCCGCACCGCTCGACCCCGGCCTGGCCGGCACGCTCGAGGAACGGCTCACGATCCTCTCCCGCGACATGACGACCGCCGGAACCCTGCACCATCGCATGACGCACCTGGGCCTGGGCTCGCTCCGGCTCGCCCAGGCGGCGATCCTGCCCGAACCCATGATCGCCGCTTGGCTCGCCGGGGCCCCCGCCTCCCCGTCCCAGCTCATCCGCTGCGCCCCCGCTCTGCAGATGTCCGAGGACACCCTCCTCGACACGGTCGAAGGCAAGCGGGACCGCCGCCACTGGCCCCTGCCCGAACCCGCACCCGACCGGCTCGGACACCCCGCTCCCGAGCCGCCCGCAGAACAGCCCTGACGACGACACGCCCCGGGCCGCCGCGGCGTGGCAACCGTGCTGCCCCCTTGACCGATAGGAGTCTTTCGGCGATGACCCAGCACGTACCCATGTCCCGGACCGGGCTGGCCGCCACCGCGTTCGGGGTTCCCCCCACGGAGCTGGTGACCGCGGTGTGCGCGTTCCGCAGCCGCCCGGTGCCTGGCCCCGGCCTCGCGGCGCAGCTGGTGGACCGGACGTTCACCGCGCTGGACCAGGTGCCGCTCGATGTCCGTTTCTACGTCCATGACCTCCAGGACACGGCCGAGAAGTGGCCGGCCCTGCCGATCACGCTGCCGCCGACACCGTGGCAGGCCGCCACCCTCGTCGATGACCTGGCCGCGCTGGTCACCGGCCTGTCGGCGGCCGAACTGCACGATGCCGCCGAAGGGATGGCCCTCACCCGCGGCGAAGTCTGCCTGGCCTACCAGGAACCCGTCCTCGCCCGGGGCTGGGCGGACGACGATGATCCACTGCCCGATGCCGCGACCCCGCCACGAAGCCGTCGCGCCCGGGAAGCCGAACTGCTCCGGATGTTCGACCACGTGGCCCCGCACGACTGGGACCCCGAGCAGACCGGCGCAGTCCGCAAGGCCCTCCTGGTCCGTCTCGCCGGACTCGGCGACGCTCTGCTGCGCGTCTCCGCGCTTCCGCCCGCCCCCCTGGACTGGCAGGCAGGCGGCGGCCGGCTCACCGCACGGATGCCGGTGCCCGGCGCACCCCATCCCCTGGAGGCCCGGGTGGCCGCTGAACCCGTCGACCCACACCCCTTCACCTCGTGGGACGATCCGGTCTGGGGCTCCACCGAGAGAGCCGCCTCCCGCGAGTGCTGGCGGTGGAGCGTGGGCTGGCGTTCTGCCAATGGCGCATTCCACACCGACGTTCGAAGTACCGAGGTGAGTCCGGCCGCGGCGCGGTTCGGCGCGGAGCAGACCCTCGCCGCCTACGCCGCGAAGGCACAAACCGTGCGCCAACTACTGCGCTACCGCCTGCTGGTGCCCCGGCAGCCCGACACGCTGGCCATGAGCGACCCCGCCGCCCTGGTGCTGGGACTGCGGTCGCTGCTGGAGGCGGTCTGCGCCGAGTACCGCACCGAGGCGAACCACCTGAGGTCCGCGACCGGGTGGCGGGTGGTGCCGCACCAGGACGAGAACAAGGAACACGGCCTGGTCGCGATCCTCCTCGACGACTGCTCCCTGCCCTGCCCCGAGCTCGGCGACCCGGCCAACACCGCCGACCCGGCCGACGGCGCGTTCGAGGACTTCCTGCGCTCCCACGCCGTGATCCTCACCCCGCCTGCCCGCGCCTATCTGGCCGGGCTCTCTCAGGCCGGGCCCGGCGAACTCCCGCTACGCCGACGCCACGAGGCAGCGATACGCGCGGTGTTCGCCGTCAGCGGTGAGACGGCCGACCTGCTGGCCGCCGACACGGGTCCCCTGCCCGACCACATGGCCTGGATCGACCTGCTGGACGTCGCGGCGCTGGAGGACTTCCTCGTTGCCACGGAGCCCGATCAGACCCCGTGACTGCCCGGGCCGGGCGAGACCGGCGCGGCCGCCATGGCGATGACCGTGGCATCGTCGCGGTAGCCCTCTTCGTCGGTTTCCGTGGCGGCGGCCAGGGCGTCGGCCAGGGCCTGTGGATCCGCCGCGTGCGTGCGGCACAGCGCCTCCATCCGTGCATGGCCCACCTGGTCCGAGACACCGTCGGTCACGATCAGGACCAGGCGGACGTGTTCCGGAATCTGCGCCTCGCGGCACATGGCCGCTCCCGCCTGAGCGAGACCGGTCCGCGACCAGTTGTCGTGGTGCTCCGCGAGCTCCACGGCCGCACCGTTGCGGCGCAGGTACTCGCCCATGGTCTGGTCGGTGCTCCACTGGGTGAGCACGTTGCCGTCCCAGCCGTAGGCGCGGCAGTCACCGATCCAGTGGATCGCGGTGGGCTGGCCCGGCTCCATGCGGGCATAGACAGCGGAGGCATGCGGCGGGACGTCGTAGGCGTGGGCCATCTGCCCGGCGGTGGTCAGCGCGGCCAGCCCGCCCATGACCATGCCGATGTGGGTGATCACCGGCGGCGTCACCTGGGCGTAGCGGACGACCGCTTCGTCGTGGCCCGCGCCGTCGACGACGGCCGCGCACACCCGGCGCCCGCGCCGCTGCACGTCGTACCCATCGGCGCACGGCGGCTCGGTGCCCGGCCGCCGCGCCACCCCCACCATGATCGTCTCCGCGTCCATCGCGCAGTCCGTACTCGTCTCGGCCATCGCCTTCTCCTTCGTGTCAGTCGACCGGGCCTGACCGGCCCGCCCTATACCGGGCAGAAGAAGAACTGCGCCAAAGAGTCCACAAGAATGCGAATTTGAGGCTGCTGGGGCAGGAGTGGCGACAGGACGCGGCGGAAGGGGACGGCGCCGGAGTATGGAGTTCGACTGACCCGCATGTCCTCCCCGCAGCGGCAGAGATCACAACGGGCGGGGGAAGTCGCCCTCAGACATGGGTCGCTGCGCCCATGTCGCTCTCGCCTCCGGCCAGCCGGTAGACGATCAGATGCGTCGTCTCGCCGCCGCGCGCGTCCTCGATGACGCTGTACCTCTGGTCGGCGAGGTAGCGGGTGAGACGGTCCAGGCCCGCACGGTGGTGCGCACGGTCCGCGGCCGTGTACGTCCCGGCGCTGCCTTCCCTCTTCGCCTGGCCCACCGCGTAGTGGACGCGGACGCACAACTCGGCGCCGTCGACCCACTCGTCGTCATCCCGCCACACCGACTCCTCCCAGCAGAAGTCGGGGCCCGATCGCCAGATGGTGCCGCCGGGTTCGTGGGCGAACCCGCCGGCCCGCAGCACCGGCATGATCTTCCATGCGCTCCACCCGTGGCTCGACGGGTCCGGCACGTACGGACCGGGGCGTCGGGCGGGCGGCTTCGAGCAGGCCGGGCACAGATGGCCGTCGTCGTCTGAGCCCTCGGTCCAGCCGGCCGTCTCCAGCCGCTGTTCGGCTTGCTCGGCCGAGCGGACGGTGAGCTCGGTGGTCGTGGGGCACCGGCGGCAGGCCACCTTGGCGATGAGGTCCATGCCGTCATTGTGTCCGCGGCCAAGGCGCGCCACAGGAGGATCAGGAAGAACTCGCCTCTGCTGTAGGGGCGAGGCGTTCGTCGTAGGGTGAGGTGCACGAGGGTCTGGGTTGGCTGGACGGCAGCGGCCCGGCCAACCGGAGGCCTACTCGGACTCGCCGCCGATGAGCGGGATCTGCATGTGAGCCTGCGTGACGCTGATGCCGACCTTCTTCAGACGGTCAGCGGCCCACGCCACGGCGTCCTCCAGGTGCGGCGCCTCCACCGTGCAGGGGAAGATCACGTTCTCCCTGCCGCCTCTGGTCTCCCACCCGATCTCGCCACTGGCGAGATCGTCGCAGCGGTCGAACGCGTCGGACTGCTCCTCAGTCGGCTGCTCCTCGGGGAAGAGCACGAACGTCCACTCGGGGTCACTTGCAACTGTTGTGTCGGCGGGTGAACTCATTGACCTTCCTCGCTTCTGTGCCGGTGTTCTTGGGAGTACACCAGACTTTCAAATCGTCATTGCACGGACAGCAGATGACGTAACCCCACCTGTGGCCATTTTGGTCTCGCTTCACCTTCAGACCAGCGGCCTCGGCCTTCCTTAACGCCGCCTCGATGTCCGACTTGGGGTGCCTGTCGCCCTTCAAGCGCTCTCCTCCGGGTGTCGTTCGGGCTGCACCGTAGCGACTACGACGCCCTCCCGCACCGCTTTCCCCCGTTTTCCACCCCATCCGTCACTCCTGTCCCGGAAACGCGAAGTAGCTCTGTCGAACGCGCTCTTCGTGATCCACCGCGAACAACCACGGGCCCGCGCGCCCAGGGCCGAGAAGCCCGGCGCACGGGCCCTTCGCCTGTCTCCACCCGACCAGGAGGTCAACTCGTCATGTTCGCAACCCTGTTCATCCTGTTGTACGCAGCACATTTGGTATCCGACTACGCACTTCAAACGGACACGCAAGCTGAGCACAAGGCGCTGCGGAGCGCGGCCGGCTGGCGGGCCCTGCTGTCCCACGCCGGGACGCACGTCGTCGCGTCGGCGGTCGCGCTCGGCGCCGGGGCGGTCCTGCTCGACCTGCCGCTGACGCTGCCCGTCGCAGGTGGCGTGCTCGCCTGGGTGGGCCTGTCACACGGATTCGTGGACCGGCGTTGGCCGGTTCAGTGGTGGATGGAGCACACGGGCAGCACGGACTTCTTCCAGAAGGGCGGGGCGCCGCTCGTGGATCAGACGGCGCACGTCACGGCGCTGCTGCTCGCCGCTCTGGTGGCCGCCGCGTGATTCGGTCAGCCGATACGCGCGGCCCGGTAGGTGGTCATCAGGTCGGCGACGTGGCCGTTGGTGAAGCCGTCCGCCTCCTCCAGCGCGGCGAGCGGCAGCGGGTCATCCGGGGCGTACCCGAGGGCAGGCCGCCCGGCGATGTGCCCGCACAGGGCTTCCAGGTGCTCCAGGAGGGCCGCGCGGCGCTGCTGCTCGCTGGTCATGCCGTGCCACCACTCCCACCGTTCCAAGGCGTCGTCCGGCCGGGCGGGCAGGGTGCGGCGCAGCGCGTCAGCCCGGTCGGCGAGCGCGTTCCACACGGGCAGGCGCAGCGCGGTGATCAGGCTGTCCGGTCCGGTCTCGACGGTGGCGGTCATGCCGTTCACGGTCGCACCCGGCACTGACAACGTGCGGCACCCCGGGCGGCGAGTGGGCCGTCCGGGGTGCCGGAGTGTCGGTCGGGTCAGCCGGTTCCGCCGAGCATGCCGCCGCTCGTTCCGCCGCCGTTGGCGCCGGGCGGGCTGGACGGCGGCGGGGTGGACCCGCCGCTGTCCGGCGGGGTCGGATCGGTGCACACCGATCTTTGCTCGACGGACAGGACGTGGGGCCGTCCTGCGCGGAGCGCATCTGTCATCCTGGTGGCAGCCGGGCAGTTCCGGCCTTCTGCCCCGCGTGCGCGGGGGTGGCGTCACCAGGGTGAACCGCACCGCCCACCGTGCGGGCCTGGACGCATACCCCGTCCCCTCGCAGCCCAGGAAGGCCGCCCCGTGCCCGAAGAGACCGCCCCGCCCAGCTCGCCCAGTTTCCTCGACCAGACCCTGGCCGCGCTCGCCGGGGCATACCGGCCATGAGGACCACCTCGACCGGACCTCCCCGGACAGCCCCGTCCTGTACCGGGAGGTCCGCGCCCACGCGCCCCTTCTCGTCCCCCGGAAGGTCGCGGTGGACGGGATCGGGCACGTCGAGTGGGAGATGATCAACTCCCGGGCGGAGATGGTGTTCCCTGCCGCGTTCGCCGTGGCGGTCGCAGACCAGCACGATCCGCGGTTCGCCGCCGCCATCCTCTCGACCGTGGCCATGCCCTCGTGTACGCCCGCCTGGGCCACCGCGCGCGGTGGCCCAGGCGGAGCAGGCCGCAGACGAGGTCCGGTGGGAGAGCGAGCGTCCGGCGGGGGTCAGCCTGCGCAAGTGGCTCAGGGACAAGAGGGCGCAGCGGGACGCGACAACGTAAGCCCCGGGGCGCAGCCGCGACGATGAGCCTGGCCGATCAGCTCACCGTCCGAGGCTCGCCTGAGCACGCACCGCGCATCGTGGCCGGGCTCATCACCAGCTCAAGATCCGCGAGCGCCGATCTCGTCGATCCGGGCGGTGCGGCCGTTCGTGCGAATCCGGGCAGGGAACGACGGCGAGCGCGCAGAGCGGCGGGGAATCACCACCGTGCCGGGCACCTCAGTCCGCCGCCGGGCGGTTACCCAGTCGGCTGAACGGCGGGGTCCTCGAAGGAGCCGGCGCGGTGCCGAAAATGGAGCCCTGCTGTCCGGCATCCTGCAGACGGCCGGGAATGCTCGAACGGGAGAAGATCTGCTCCTGCAAGCGGTCCATGCGGTCGGCTTCATCGCGGGCCAGGGCGGGTATGTCGCCGCGTTCGGCAATGAGGCGACTGTAGATCGGGGTTTCCGGAAACACGGCGGATTCGGCCTTCATGCTGGGCACCCTACGGCGCAGCAACGACAGCGCGCGGAGCCGGACAGAATGCTTTACCCCGGTGGGAGCCCGTCGTTGCAACACAAGCGGCACGTCCGGGCCCGTCTACGGGGTGCTGTGTCTGGCTGGTGGGGCCTCGTTGCTTGGAGCAGCAGGAGGGTACCTGCTTGTAGCAGCGCAGGTACGACCCTTTGACATCCGGCCAGTGCTGGTGCAGCGAGCGCAGGGCGCCGAACTGGTCAAAGACGGTGTGGTCCGAGGAGGTTGCCTCCCTCGGCGTACACCTTCCGGCATGCCGGGCAGGTAGTTGTCGCCGGGTCCGTGGTGCGGCCGGAACCATCCGCGGAATCGGTGCTCATCCCGCACAGCGAATTGGCTTCGGCAGGCCGCTCGACGTTCCACTCTTGGTAGGCCGGGCGGTGCAGGTGCACGAGTGGGCGGAAGCCACGCACCGGCCGGGCCCGCCGGCGGAAGCGAGACGGGCGGGTGGGCACGAACCTGACGAAGTAGTATCCGTCCCCTTCCAGCGGAAAGGCCAAAACTCCCTGCTGGAACAGGCACTCCACGGCGGCGCGGGCAGACGACTCATCCGTCCCGTGCCGAGCTCGGAGTTCCTCAATGCGCGGCAGCGGTGTGCCAGGAGGGAACTCCTCTTGGCGAATCGCCCTGTAGAGCTCTTTGACAATGCGCTCGCCTTCGACGAGGTAGCGGCGGCGTGGCATCACTGGCTCCTTCGTGAGATACGTCAACTAAAGCTGGGGGCCCATTCGTTGCCCCTGATGCTGAACTCGTCGTTCTTCTCGATGTACCCGCACGTGAGATCGGCTGTATCCGGACGCGGAGTGACATCAGGGATGATCGCCGGAACTGCTGCGGCAGGCCGTCTTTCAGGGCGTCGGCGTGGACAGTGCTTCGGTCGACTGCTCGATGCCGCTCCAGAACCCCGTGCGCAGTTGCACCCGGTGGCCGTCGCTGATGTCCAGTGCGTCATTGGCGATGGTGCCGAACCGCGCTGCGTAGCGCAGGAGTTCGCTGTCGAGGGAGCGTGGGATCCGAGGATGCGCCTGGTCCAGCCTGTCCAGGAGGTCGGCGGCCTGATCGTGCGGGAGCCGTTCTACCCAGCGAGCGGCGAAAATCTTCCCCACCTCATGGGGCTCGCCGCCCACTGAGAGGTCCTGCTCACGGTCCACCCATACCTGCCGGGAGGTGGTGAGGCTTTCCAGGAGCGGGATTCCGTCGTCGGGGTCGACCCAACCGGAATCCGAGGACCAGCGCAGGGCCACAGCGGGCGCGGATCGTGCCAGGTCTCCCGGAGTGGGGGCACGGACGGGTGCCAGGAGGGGGGCCTGGGGTGCGGCGCTGGGCGCGGACGGGTCGGGGGCGGCCTGCACGGGAACTTCCGGCGGAGTCGGCTCGGTGGCGGTGATGGCCTGGGTGAGCCAGGCGCGGTCCAGCAGCTGCCGCTCGTCCGCTTCGGCGACTAGGTCCTCGGACTGGTTGTAGGCCCCGTCGGCGGCCTGCACGGCCCACAGGTGCATGGCCACACCGTGTTCCTTGGCCTTCATCACTCCGGGCAGGAGGTCACCGTCGCCCGTGATCAGCACGATGTCGCTTGCCGCCTTGAGCCGCGCGAGCTCGGTGAGCTGCGCGTGTATGGCGGCGTCGACACCCTTCTGCTGGACGCGACCGCCGACGCGGGTGAGCATTCCCAGGCGCACCGTGACCCGGGGCATCACCCGCAGGCGCCGGTGCTCGGGCTGGGGTACCCGGTCCGGTGCCCCGTCGAACCAGTAGATCCGCAGCAGCGGCTGCTCGGTCTCGGTCTGCGCGCGTTCGCGGATCTGCTGGATCAGCCCTGCGTGGTCGACGGACAGACGCGAGCGCGCGGCGTCGCCCCTGAGCAGCGTCGCCGCCGCGCCCAGAAGGTATCCGGCGTCCACCAGGACGATGCAGCGGTCCACGAAACTTCCCCCTCGGCCTCATTCGACCGCCAGTCCATCACAACCGCCGTAGGGCGCCCTCCGGTTTTGCGGCACCGCTTGACACCGTGGGGCGGGGCGTTGGCCTGCCGCCCTTCTCTCCCCCGCGCGCGGCCCGGGGTGCCTAGCTTCCCGGGCCGCGCTGACGCGGCCATGGCCCTGTGGTCGGACACCGAGCAGCTCCTCGCCGCCGATGCCCGTCCGCTCGACCCCACCCCCGGCGTTACGGTGTTTCGCCCCCGCCATCGGCCCGCCTGCTCGGGGGCGCGGCAGCGTCAGGCCTCGTTGTCCTCGGCAGGTACGGCCTGTCGGTGGTCGTCGCTCCAGCGGCCCTCGCCCCACAAGCCCCGGTGCAGCACCTCGCCGCGCAGGACATGCCCCGGTGATTCGCCGCACTGGACCCATCCGCCGCTGTCCGGATCAGCGTCGAAGAACATCGCCGAGCACAGTTCGTCAACCAGTTCAGGGGTGGGTCCGTACAGGCCCAGCCCGGCCAGCAGGTCGTCGGCGAGCCGTTCCGCTTCCGCCTCACCGAGTTCAGCCGCAGCCGTGATCAGTTCCACGAGCTGCCCGTACCTCCCCGGCGGAGTGATCGTCGGAAGAAGCGTCTTTGACGGGATCATCAAGTCCTCCAGCACCAAATTGAGTGAACCTCTTACTCTCCAGGCCCGGCAGAGGACAGTTCCGACAATAAATCTTGGCAGCAGCCCAGTGATGTGCGTCACAACTATGAAAGTCCGGCCCGGGCACGGCATGACCGAGGAGTGCCCCGGCAACAGGGCCGGCGGAGAACACCTAGCATCGGTCCGTGAACCGGATCGCCCCACGGGACCTGAAGCCGACGCTCCGCCCGACGCAGGACGGCCTCACGGTGCGGTGCCCCCTGTGCGGCGAGCTGGACGGCGCCCACCGCTTCGAGCCCCTTGCCCGCCGCACGTTCGAAGAGCACTGCGACGAGGAGCACGGTGCGCCGACTCCGCTGGAGGCGGCGCTGGCCGCGGTGCCGCTGGTGAGGACGAGAGCCGGTCAGTGGACGGCTGAGACGACGGCGGGCACGTACACGGTGCGGCAGACCGGAGAAGGGTTCACCGTGGAACTGCCTGGGGGCGCACACCTGCGGGGCACGTTCGGCTCGCGGCCCGAGGCACAGATCTGCATCGCCCGGGCGGCGGGACTGATCACTACAGGACAGGCGGAGGCCGCCCGCCTGTCTGCGCGTTCCCCCGCCCGGGCCCGGCGGGACGTGGTGTCGGTTCTCAACACCCGTATGCACCAAGCCAAGGAGCACGCCGCCGCACGGGGCATGCCCCAGGACGCCCCCTGGTCGGTGACCGTCGGCCAGCCCGAGGTGAACGAGTTCGGCGGAGCCGAGAAGGTCCGCTCCGCAGCACGGGCCGCAGCACGGCAACTCGGTATCAGGGTCCACACCTTCGCCACAGACTCCGATGACCGCTCCCCGGAGCAGTTGGTGGTGATCGGCAACCTGGGCGCCCCCTTCCGCCCCCGCCCCGAACCTCAAGCAGACCCCCGGTGGCCCGCATTCGCTCCCGCCCGCGATGCCGAGGCAGGCACCGGATGTGTCTGCCGTCGCGGGCCCTGCCTCAGCGCCGGACTGGACGCGGCCGCCGGGGAGGAGTGGCCGGTCGTGGACTGGCTGTCGCTCACCCCCGCCACCGACCTCCGTACGCTGCCGGCCGAGCTCCGCTCACGTGATCCCGGGGCGCTCCTCGCCGGGAGCCGTTCGCACCCTGGGTCTGATGACCGTGTTGACCTGTCGCCCTTCCAGGACGGGGCGGCGCTGGGCCCGCTCGGCGATGTCCAGGTTTACGCGAGCAACCCGCACGGCTACTACAAAGGCATGTCCCATGGCGTCGGCTGTTCCTGGGCGCCGGAAGTGGACGCCCAGCACGAGATCCTCACGCTCGCCGAGTTCCTGCCCCTGCTGCCCGTGGCTGAGCCGCAGTTCGGGCCGGGATTCGACACCGTGGCCGAGCTCTGGGAGCAGATCCTGTTCAAGGACCGCTCCGGCGAGCGCTGGTGTGCCTCGTGCGGCGGGTTCGCGGTCCGCCGGCTCACGCCTGAGCAGTGCACGTACTACCGACGCTGCCACAAGTCGGCTCGATGACCGGCGGTGGCCACCGCGGGCGTGGTGCTCACGGCCGCCACCATCACCGGGCGAGTCCTGCCGTCGGCCGGTCTCGGCACGTTGGTCCGCCTGTTGCGCTGAGAGGCACTGCCGGTCAGAGGGCCGGCTCCTTCTGGCCCGGGATCGCGGGACCGCCGAAGAGCTGCTGGGCCAGGGCGTCCGGGTCGATCTGGGTGGCCTGACCGGGAGCAGCGGCCTGGTCGCCCTTGCCGAGGCGCAGCACGAGGGCGAACTTGTCGTCCTTGGTGTCCGCCAGCGGGGCGAGGTTCACCGACATCTCGTTGAGGGCGCCGTTCCTGATGGCGAAGTCGGCGGTGATCTTCTTGTTCGGGGCGTCCTTGAGGTCCTTTCCGGTCGGCAGCCTGGCGCCCTGGGGGAGGTCTGCGGCCAGCGGGCGGAGTTCGTCGACGAGTCCGGTGAGCAGAGTCCGGAAGGGGGCCGTGGCGGTGATGTGGTCGGCGCCGTCCTTGGTTCCGGTGTCCTTGAGCTGGACCTCGCGGCCAACCAGCTGCTGCAGCCCCTTGATGACCACCTTCTGCCGGGCGCGGTCACCGGGGTCCGCAGAGGAAGTCTCCTTGCCGGAGGGGTTCTTGGTGAGGCTGTCGGCCGGCATCTTGACCCAGCCGCCGCCCAAGACCTGCTTGAGGTCGGTCGCGGCGGGGGGCAGGTCCGCGGCGGAGGGGAGCTGGCTGCCGGATGCCTTCTCCAGCGACTTCACACCGGCTCGCAGGTAGGCCCAGTCGCCGACCTGTCGGTACTCCAGCAGGTCACCGTCCGGGCCGGAGACCTTCATCGCCATGCCGGTGATGTCGGTCTCGGAGGAGTCCTGGAGCGGCTTCTTCGACTGCACGGAAACGGCTATGCGGGCGCCGGCGAGGAGCTCGGCGACCTGCTCGGGCATCTCTTCGCCCGGCGCGGCCTCGGAATCCAGCGTCTTCAGGGTGGCGGCGTCGGTGTTCAGCCCGAGCTCGAACGAGAGGGAGGTCTGCTGGCCCAGCTTGTCGACGGCCTTGTCGAGCTTCTGCGCGGCGGTGAGATTCTCTGCTGTGCCGCAGGCGACGGCGCCCGCCAGGACGGCGGCAGCGACGGCGAGGGTCTTGCGTGTGGCGGAAATGGCTGTCTCCGAAGGGTCGGGCGCGGCAGTACGCCGCTGGTGATGCGGTCCTTGTCACCCTGCACGGCTGGGACGGCCGGCTGGCTGGGGCCGCGGGTGCTGTCCCGCTCTGCGGGCTGCGTTCTGGTGGCCCCTCCCGTGGTGCGAGGCCGGAACAGAGGGCGGCGGGTAGAGGCCCCGGCAGTGGGGGGTGTTGGGCTCGGCGGCGGGCACCGGGCGCGCGTCGTACGCCGTCGCCGGGGTCAGGCCTGCTTGCTGTCCCGGACGCGAAGGCTCCCGGCGGCCGCCCGCCGCAGGGTCCTGACTGCGCGGCGCAGGCGGCTGGGGCGTACCGCGCGCGCGGCGCGGCGCCGACGGCGGTGCTCTGCGGACGCAGCTCTGACTAGGCGCTGGTTCTCGGCCTTGCGCAGACGCTCCTGTATCTCCGCTTGGACAGCTTCCGGGGTGTGGTGGATCAAGGGAGGCTTTCCGCTCGGGCCCGGCGGGGAGCCGTCGGGCAACGTGGTCCTGTCCGTCACCGGAAGTGTGGGCGGCCTCAGCAGCTCGTTTGCGGCGATGAGGAGTTCTGTCCCGCTTGGCGGGAGAAGCGGTGCGAGCGGTGTACTTCCGGTTGCGCAGGACGGACCGGCAGCTCCAGCGTTCTTGCTCCGGCTGGCTGTTCACGCTCGTTCCTGGGATAGGTCAGGTTCTCCTGAGGAAGCCGAGCACGATCGGCGCCGACCGGTCCCGCGTGGAGGGACGCAGACCGAACTCGGCGTCCACCAGCGCGGCACGCCTACCCCGGGCGGACGGATAACGGCGGCGGGGCGCGGTACACAGTGAGCCAGCCCCTCCCGCTCGCACCTGGGTGGAGGGGCATTCCGGGCGGGCGCGTTGCGACCGCGCGATCGACAGGAGGGTTCACGTGGTCACGGACATCCGGATTTCGGCGTATCTGAAGGTCGCCGCGGCGATACGGCACAGGATCAGCCTGGGCGAGTTCGAGGTGGGATCGAAGCTGCCGACCCAGAAGAGCTTCGCCCGGCAGTACCGCGTATCCGACACGGTCGTGCGCTCCGCGATGGACGTCCTGACGCAGGAGGGGCGGGTGCGGCCCGACGCGTACAGCGCGGCTCTGTATGTGTCCGAGGAAGGGCCGGATGTCGCGCAGTCCGAGCTTGCGCAGGCCTTTCGGCGGCTGGAGGTCGTCGAGGTGCAGCTCGCGCAGCTCCTCAACGGCTCTTCTCCGGCCGCTCCCACGGTTCAAGGGCAGGGTGTCGGTGTTGGGGCGTGGCTGGAGCGTTCCGTGTCGCGCGGCGTGGCCGTGCTGCGCGGGACGGGTGGTGTGCTCGCGCGGCTGGGTTTTCGCGGCGGCCGGGTGCACGGCAGCCGTGCCGCATAGCCGACGGGAGGTTCCGGTCGCGGCGCAGGCGCTCCCTGGCGCGGACATGGTCGGCGAGGCGCCGGCGCCGGCGCCGATCGAGCGATTCCGGGCCGCGCGGGGCCCTCATGCCAGGCCTCTGGTGTTCCTCTGGGACGAGGCGTGGTCGCTCCACCAGAACGCTGGCTGTCCCAACTCCGTGCTGATCGCCCTGTTGCAGCAGGGGCGGAGGCCCGGGTGACCGGCACGGCGCCTGGGGAGCACAGGCCCTCAGGAGGTTGCGCTCCCGGTGGGACCTTCTGCTGGGGGTGTGTCGCGCAGCCGGTAGACGGTGCGGGTGTCGGGGCGTAGCGGGAGGTCGGGGCGTACGCGGGTGCGGGGGCGGAAGACGGAGCCGCGGGTGTAGGTCTCGCCCTCGATGGCGCCGTCCTTGTAGACCGGGCCGACGAGTCTGTCGTTCTCGTCCCGGATGCCGATGCGTGTTCTTTCTGTCCATTTGGCTCGTCGCCAGGTGCCGTATTCCAGGCCCGTCCCGGGGGCGCTCGCCGTGTCGGCTTCGGGGCGGGGTTCGGCGGGGGGCGGGGTGTAGTCGAGGATGTTCATGCGGTGCAGTGCTCCGGCGCGGGCGTCCGGGTGCTTGGCCAGGCGCTTGAGGGCCTTCGTCGAGCCGGGCTTTCCGCGCTCCTGAGCAGGTGGTGCCGGTGGTTTGCGCCACTTGGCGAAGGCGAGTTGGGCGGCGTAGGAGTACAGCAGGCGGCCTGCGCCGTGGGCCCCGTATGCGGCGGGCTGCAGATACCACTGGCGGCCGCGCTGGGCGTGGACGGCCGTCATCAGGATGAGGCCGAGGGTGGTGTCGATCGTGTGGTCCGGGTGCGCGGCCAGGACGCCGCCCAGGACGGCGTGGCTGGATTGCGGGATCTGGTCCCCGCCGAGCAGCGCATCGAGTCCCTCGTCGTCGGCATGGACGGCGGCCAGTGGCACCGGCTCGTGCAGGACCATCGTCCAGGGTCCGGGCAGCCGCAGGGCGGCCCGGTTGTTCGCGCTGAGGGCAGCAGTGGTGGCTACGTCCAGGGCGAGGTATTCGGGGATGAAGTGGGTGTGATCCACGGCCAGGTAGGCCGCGGTGGTCGTCACGGCGGCCAGCGCGTGCGTGGACCTGCTCTGCGGGCTGATCCGGCGGTCGGGAGTGAACGCCCTGGGGGCGACCAGGCCCCAGCGCAGGGCGCTGACGTCCGTCGAGTGAAGGTCGGTCAGGTCCTCAGTGAGCCGGTGGGGTGTGACGCGGGCGTAGGCGCCGTCCCAGGTCCAGTCCTCGGTGCGGGTGCGCAGCATCAGGGCTGCCACGTCCAGACCGGGATCTGCCGATGCCCGGCCGGGGATGTGCATCGGCTCTTGCTGGTCGGCCGGGAGATCTTCCCAGTGCAGGCCATGCTCCTGGGCGAGGACTTGCGCGGCGCCGCTGTCGTTCATCACCCGGGAGCGGAACTGCTTCAGCGCGGTGGTGAAGTCGAAGTCCGTGGCGGGCGCGGTGCCCTGGCTGGCGGGTCCGAACCAGAAGCGCTGCCAGGCGGGTCCGCCGACGACCAAGCCCTCGTCGGGTGCCGCCGGGGGGCGCCCGAGGCGGGGAGCGGGCAGCGCCGAGGCGGTGATGCTCTCCAGGGCGGCGGGCCCCCGCTCCGGGACCGTGTTCATGTGCCGGCGCATGGCGTCGGCGGCCCAGGGCGCGAACGCGTCCAGAAGGTGAGGATTCATCTCGCGGGCAAAGCCCAGGACCAGCTCGCCGCGGTCCTCGCCGTCCGCGGCCAGTGCATGGTCTTCCGCGACCATCACGCTGTCGTGGGGCCAGCCGTCGAGCGGCCGGACCGCAATCCGCCGGTCGCGCGGAACGGCTCCGGCCTTGTCGAGTGCCTCGCGGGCCACGGTGCTGCACGGTCCGTCGGCGAAGACTCTCTGCAGTGCGGCGTCGCTGTGGGCGGCGACCGCGATGAGCAGGCGGCTCTTCTCCGCCGTCACCGCGAGATGGATAGCGGGGTTGTCGACCACGGGGTGGTGGGCAGCCTGGACGCTGTGCCATCCGCCGAAGGGGGCCACGCGCGCTGCTCCGTCGCTGCCGACGGCCGCGTTGTCGTAGTCGAGGTAGGCGGTCTTCACCGACGCCTCGGCGGCTTCCTCGGGCGTCTGGCAGGTGGGGCACACCAGCCCGTGGCCCCGGCCCTGGCGCCAGTCGGCGTTCCATCCGCCGTCGCCTTCGGTGTGGGGATCTCCGCAGCGCAGACATCGTGCAGGACTGGTCTTCAGGGACATAACGCCATCCTGCCCGACGCGATGACCGCCCCGGGCCGAATCTGACGTACCCGCAGAGGGCCATCAAGTGCGCGGAGTTGACATCGGCCGCCTGGGGTTCGCTCCGAGCGCGGAGCCGGCCCTGCCGTCTGCGGTCGCAGCTGCCCTGCGGAGAGCCAACGCCGCTGTTCACGGCCGACACCCACGGTGCGGCTGGCCTACCATCGACGAACCACAAGGGAGGGGCGAGCAAGCATGGATCACACGGCACACGCGCCCGTGGCCGTCGTCGGCAGCGCGCCGGCCGCGCAGCCGTGGCGTCGCAGGATCCGGCGGGTTGCGGCGGTGCCCGTCCTCGCCGCGGGTGTACTCGTGGCGGTGGTGGTAGCTGCCGACTGGGCGTTGAGCGGGAGCGCCGCTTTCCGGGGGTGGCTGTTCAGCCCGTGGGCCGGTCTGGTGGCCGTTGCCGTCGTGGTGCGTGGGCATCGCCTCGTCCGACGCGCGTGCACCGCTGTCGGCCGTCCGTTGCCCGGGCTGCTGCGGCACGGCGCCTACCCCGAAGAGCTGGAGGCGGCGCGCGTCGGGGAAGAGCAGGATGTGGCCGAGCTCGATCGTGCTCTGCACGTCCGCATGTTCGCCGTGATCGACCTCTACCCGCGCTCTGCGGCCGCCGAGCTCATCGCGGCGCTGCGCCGTGCCGTTGACAGCACCGAGCCGCTGCCCACCGAGCTGCGCGCCGCTCTGGACGACCTGGCCGACGGTTCCCGCCGCTGGCACGACACCCTGGCCTGACAGGGCCCCACGCGGCGTGCGGGTCAGGCCGTTGAGCGGTCCGCTCTCCCGGCGATCTGACAGAATCCGGGCCGACGTGTACGGATGAGGAGAAGGCGATGGCCACCCCTGGGAACGATCTGATCAGCATGCGCAACTTCTGTCAGGATCCGGCCAACCACGCGCCGCGACCAGCGCCTCCTGCCCGGCCGGTACAAGCTGGCCCCTCGGATACTGCGGCCCCGTCCGTCTTCGACCCGGAGACCGGGAAGACACGCGTCATGAGCGGCAAGTGCACTACGTGCATCGGGCGCCGCAGCAACCCTGCCGGGCTCAGCGATGAGCGGCGCCGTGAACTTCTCGGGCTGCGGCCGGACGGGTCGTACGACGAGGGGTGGACCGTCTGCCACTCGACGCTGCCCGACAACCCGGAGAACACCGCTGACCTGCCGCCCTCAGTGTGCGCGTGGATCGCCCAGCACCCCCAGGCCGCCGCAAGGTCCCTGGTCATGCGCATCGGAGCGTCCCAGGGATTCGACTACATCGACCCACAGCCGAAGCACTGACTCACGACCGGGCGCCGGCCATGCTCCGACGCCCGGTGCGAGTCGATCAGGGCCGGGGCCGAATCGGGTGCCCGTGGGCCGGCCGGCTGCCACGCTGAGCCCCATGGACTCCGTCGACGTCGCCCTGGACAGCGTCTGGCCCGCCGAGCTGCGTGCCGACCGGCGACCGGTCACTTCCGAAGACGCGCTCTTAGTCCGCGCGTTGCTTACCGACGGGCAGGTCCGGGCCTACCTGGGTGGCCCCGCTGGTTCGGTGGTCAACTGGCGAGCGGTGGGGCCTTCGGGTGGCCCGGACCTTCGCGGAGGACCTCGGCCGGGGGGCGGTAGGCCCAGTCGGTTCGGTGCAGGGCTTGTGCCTGGTCCGCCAGCACCTTGCGGGCGATCCGGCGTTCCCCGGCCGGGCGGAACAGGGTCGCCTGGCCGGGGTGCTGGCGGTAGAGCTCGCCCGGCTGCTCCTGCATCCAGCCGGCGGACACCGCTTCCGCGTTGAGGCTGAGGGCGACGTCCTGGCCATAGGGCAGGGCGGGCCAGGCGCCCAGTGCGCGGGCCAGTTCGGTGTAAAGGGTGATCGTGGTCCCCATGACCGGAAGTCGCTCGGCGAGCAGCCCGTCGAGCAGTGTGCGCGGCGGAAGGAGACCGGGAGCGGGGTCGTAGGGGCCCAGGGCGGTGGAGCCGTCCGCGCGGAGATCCAAGCAGGGTGAGACGACCCAGGCGATGGTCGGATTGTCGATCAGGGTGTGGATGTCGCGTGCCAGGGTGAGCGGGTCGGGAAGCAGGTCGTCGGCGTCGAGCTGACGCAGCAGCACTCCCCTGGCCCGGGCCAGGGCGAGAGTCCGTGCCCGTGCGGCACCGCCGGGGCGTCCGGTGCCGGTGGAGATCCACGGCTCGTCCGGCAGGTGTTTCAGGTCGACGGGGCCATCGGCCTGCACCAGCCACTGCAAGGACCAGCCGGCAGGCAGCCTTTGACCGGCGAGGCAGTGGTAGGTCTCGTCGACGAATCCAGCGGCGGCGGGATGGACGGGCGTGATGACGCTGATCACCGGCATGAGCGGGCCCTTCTGTGTCGATCGTGCCGGGCAGTGTGCGCAGCCTTCCTCGGCCGTGGACGGCGCGTACTGCGCAGCTCCCGCCGTCCGGGAAGGGTGGGCCGACGCCTTGTGTTCCTGGGCCGTCGCACGGGATCGGCCGGGCGTCACGCTCAGGCGGCGAGGGGCCGGATCCTGTCGTGGGTATCGGGCAGCGCGGCGAGGGGGTGGGGCTTAGGGGCGGCGGGTGCGCTGAGGTGCTGGGCCCACCAGATGCGCAGCCGGACCGGGGGATGGGTGGAGGCCGAACGTAGGCTGTGCCACAGGCGCGTGGGCCGCGGGAGAGTGCGCAGCAGCTCGGTGTTGCGCCTCCACAGGAGGATCACGGAGTCGCGGCCGCAGGCACGTGCCGCGCGTGCGTCGCAGGCGAGCTCGCTGCGCCACGACCACCCGATGTACAGCAGCCGGAGTGCTGCTGCGGTCAGGACGGCGACGGGCAGGGGAAGCCACGCGGTCGCCATGACCACCAGGAGCACCCCGACGGCCTGGAGTACGGTCGCGCGCTGGTTGTCACGGCGCAGGATGTGGCCGAGTTCGTGCTCAAGGACGACTGGCAGGTGGACGGTCTCCTCGGGCCCGAACCAGTTGCTGCCCAGCCACAAGTGACTCCGGCGCCCGTCGCTGATGGAGGCGGCGTCGTTTCCATCGCCGTCGGGGTGCCAGCCGTCGGTGAACGCGATACTCAGGCGCTGCAGGCGGTATTGGCGGGCCACGGCGCGCAGGTGCTGCTCGGCATGGCTCATCCGCTGTACGAACTCGCGGTAGAGGGGGCTGGGATCGTGTGGGGGGTGGGAGCGCAGGAGGCTGTTCCAGGTGTGGTGCTGGGCCCGGAAGCCGTCGGCCACCTGGACGCGGCGGTCACGAACGCAGTGCAGTGTCCAGGCCCAGCTTGCGATCACGGCCAGGGGGATGGCGTGGAGACCTAGATCCGGCCCGCTTCCCCACCGCGTGAGGACGGCGGTCGTCAGCACCCAGCAGACGACGAAGTGGCTCCAGAACCGGTCCCGTATCCAGCTCATCGTCTGCATCACCGCTCTGCGCGGTCGGGCAGCGCCCTGCGCTGCGTGAAGGGCCGGTGCCCGCGGCGGGCGGCGCGCAGTTCGCCGGGCCCCCGCGGCGCGGGGGCGTGCGGAACGGGCGCGGCGGGCGCACTGAGCCGGATCAGTGTGGTGTGCATGGAAACTCCCAGGTTCAGGCGGCGTGCGGCCAGGACGCGGCGGGGGCGTCGTGTGCGGGCGTGTCGGGGATCGGCTGCGGACGTTGGGGGGTGCACGGCCGGTCGAGGCAGTCCATCCAGCCGTCGCCGGTGCGGATCGAGACATGCGCGCCGTAGGAGGCCAGGACGTCGGCGAGGCGACCGCCGCACACCGCGCAGCGCGGCCGGACGGTGCGCGGCGCGACGGCGGGGCGTGGCCGGGGGGCCGGTCCGATGGACGAGAGCGGGGCGGTGTCCGGGCTGCTGGCCGCCTGCGCGGCCAGACGGCGGCGCTGCTGCTCTTCGGCACTCCTGCGGTCGTCGGCCTCGCGACGCGCCCTGCGGCGTTCGTCGGCAAGGCGGCGCATGAGGCTCTCCGGCAGAATCAACCCCGCGGCACTCAGGCCGAGTTCGGCCAAGTCGACGGTCTCCTCGTGGAGATCATCTCCTGGGCACGGCGGGTGGTGCAGGGCGTAGACGGCCGGGTCCTCGCTCTCCCACCAGCGGCCGGAGCGTGTGTGGGGCCGGCCCCACACGACGCGGACCGCGCGGTCGGACAGGTCGAGGAAGCACACCGGGGTCTGCTCGGCGAGCAGGACGTGGGGCAGTGCCGTGCCCGGGCGCATGAACCAGAGGTCGCGGATGCCGGCTTCGGCGTAGTCCCGATGGCGGTGCTGCCACAACTGGTCGGTGATCAGGCCGCTCTGGGCCTCCAGAGCGATCCGGTTTTTGTCGGCGAGCTGGACATCGACGTCGGCGCGGCGCTCGCGGCCAGGGGTCCACTGTTCCTGACGGACCTGGACGACGCCCGGCAGTGAGCGCGCCCACCGTTCGAGCTGGGCCTTGGCCTCCAGGTGCCAGAGGGTCTCGGGGCGGTGGCCGCCGGGCGGGGCCATGTGCGGCGGATGTGCGAAGTGGTGGCGCCGGGCACCGCCGATCTTCCCTTTCGGAATCAGCGGAACGTGTGTGCCGGGCACCGTCCCGTCCAGGCCGTGGAAGCACGCCGCGCACACCAGGCTCTCTCGGTGGCGGTAGCCCAGCGTGCGCCACTGGTCCATCGGGCGGTCCTCGATGTGGACTTCCCGCCCGGTGTCCAGGTCGAGCCCGACCACCAGCAGATCGTCCGCTGCCATGCGCTGCCCCCGGTTGTCCTCAAGCCCGCTCGGTGCTGGCAGTTTTCGGCACCCGGGTACTGGTGAACGCCGTGAGGACCCGGCGTCCCGCCCGGCGGACCGCGTACGCGGAGCACCTTCTGTCGCGTTCCGCCGGGCGGGATGCGGAGCGCCATCGGGGACAGGTGGGGCGGGATGTGCCACAGGCTGCGGGGGCGAGGGGCCGCCCTCGTCGTCCAGGCCGTAGGGCCAGGTGCCCGTAGGAGGTCAGCCCCGGTGAGCCGTACGATCCCCGTTCTTCTCTCGCTCTTGGCGACGATGACGCTGCTGGTCGCCGCGCTGAGCACGCTGAGAGCGTGCGCGCGGTCGTCCTCAACGTATGAGGGGCGCGAGGCCTGGCAGCGTGCCGTGGCCCACTGGGTGGGCGCGGTCCTCGTGACCGTGGTCACCGTGGTCGTCCAGGCGCGGCTGCCCGACGCGGACGGTGGTGCGGACCGGCAGTCGTCGGTGTCCATACCATGGCGGGCCATCGGGCTCGTGGTCGGCGGACTCGCCGCCGCCGTGGTGGTCGGGGTCGTCCTCGCGGTGAGTGTCCGTGCGTGGCGCCGCCGGCAGGCCCGCCACAGGAAGGCTCAGCAGGCTGAGAGAGCGGTGCAGGAGCGCATCGAGTCCGTTGTGGCACGGCACGATGCGGTGCTTGAGGAGTTCGGTGAGCATCTCGTGGACTTCCTGTCGGCGCTGGAGTGTCCCGCGCTGAACGATCCGTCCATCAGTGAGACCGAGCGGTTCGACCGGGCGAGGATCGACACCGACGATGCCCGCATCGCCGTGCGCCACGGCGCGGGCGAGGATCTGGCTGCTGCGTACCACGCGGCGGTGGCCGAGCTGGAGGTGTCCTGGCGTATCGCCCGCGCTCACGCGCGGCGCCTGGGCACGTCGTATCTCGAGCCCGAGGTTTCCCGCCGTCTGGCGAAGGCCGCGGACCTGATGGCTGTCGTGCGCGGGGGCGACACCGAGCACGAGAGGGCCCTGGCCTACCAGCGGGTCCGCCAGCTGGTCGGCACCTCGGTACGCGTGCCGCAGCTCGCCAAGGTGGCCGTCGAGTGCTTGGTCCGCCCCGCCTTGAAGGCAGGTGGCCTGGACGCTCTGGTGCGCGCCAACCGGGCGATGGCCATCGAGCCGTTGGAGATGGGCCCGGTGTGACCGGCTCAGCCTCACCGGCAGGACCTGCAAGTTCACGAGCGGCGAAGAAAACGGGGCACCCGCATCCGGACACGTTCTCCATATTCGGCCGCGCGGCGGGCATCGGTGCGTACGCTGGAGGAAGCCGTCCCAGTGGATGCCCCCGTACCGCTGGGACGGCTTTGCCGTAGCGGCAGCCTTCGCCGGTAGGGGCTGTAGGCCGGGCTGCGCCGCGTCCGTACCGTCCAGTTCGCGCGCGCCCGACTGGCCCGGGCCGGCTGCGCCTGCGTTGCCGACGCAGCCAGTACCCGGGTTCGCCCGTCTTCTCCCCCAGACCCCCTGGGTGCCGGCGATCGCGTCACGCGGTGCGATTGCTGCCCTGTATCGTCGTGGCGGCGTATGTCGCTCCTGCGGCTGCGCCCTTTCGCCTCTGCTGCCGGACACGAGGGCTGATCCATGACCCGGTCCCTTTCGGCGATCTCCGCCCAGGGCTTCTCTGCTCTGGGCATTCAGCTGCCCGCGCTCGCCGCGATCCGCATCGCCTTGACCGGCGGAGGCAGCGGGAAGTACCACGTCCCCCACTCCGATCTGCGCCGCTACTCCTACGACGGCTGCCGCTACGCCCGGCCCGCGGCAGACGCGGCCACCTATCCCTTGTTCGAGGTCTTCGGCGAGATCTGCAAGAAGTGCTCCGTCACCCTGCCCGGCGCGCCGGATGCCCTGTGGCGGGCCGCCGCGTTCACCGCCGAGAAGGCGGCGGCCCTGCAGCGCGCCTGCGGGGACCGGGCGGCGCGCACCTGGCTCGGCTACGCCCGCTACACCGCCCAGCAACAGCCCCGTGACGAGGAGCAGTTCGAGGCCTGGCTCAAGCAGGCGCGTACCGACCGCAAGCTCGCCAAGGACGCCCGGACGCTGGCCGCGGCCCGCAAGGAACTGGCCGCCGGGTTCGCCGAGTTCCTGACCGGGTACGCGGCCGACTGCCCGGAGGTGGACGCCTACAACGGCGCCCGCGATGCGGTGCGCCGCACGGCCGGCAGCCAGGAGCGGCGGGTGCTGGACGAGGTGACGGCCGCGGTCGCGGGGAAGTCCGCCCGGCGCGCACGGCAGTACGAGTTGGAGCCGGAGGTCGAGGTGTGGCAGCTGGTGAGCGGGGTGTGGCTGGCGGCCCGTTCGCGCGGCCTGGACGCCGCCCGGACCGCCGAGCTGGTGCAGGACACTGTGTCCCGGGAGCTGGCCGGGGCGCGCGTCGTGGACGTGGCCCGTCTCCCGGCGCCGCAGACCGAGGGCGGCGGGTACGACAGCCCCTCGGCCTGGGCGGATGCCGAGCTGGCGGTGTGGTGGCCGCGCGCGGTCGCCGAGGCGTGTGCGCGGATGGAGACGGAGTTCGAGGCCGACTCGGCCCACACAGGGCCGCGGCTGCTACTCGTCCACGACTGGCCGCTCACCAACACCCGGGACACGCCCGTCGCCTATCTCGCCGCCTCCCCGGTGATCGGCCCGCTGGTGCCCTTCGGCTACCGGCGCACCGGCTACTTCAGCGGGGCCGGGGATGCCGCCGGGCCGTCCTACTCAGCGGTCATCGCCGCGCCCGGGCACATCGTCGCCAAGCTGGAGAGGGAGCAGGCCGCAGTCCAGGACCGGCACAACCCGCCCCGGTTCGTGGCCGCCGGGCCCGTCACCGGCCGCCGCCGAACCGATACGGCGGCAGCTCTCACGCTGCTGCGCACCGCCTTCCCCGTGCTGCCCACGGACGCCGACAGCGCCCCGGACGCCGTGCCGGAGCCGGTCGAGGAGCAGCGCCGCGCCCGCGCCGCGTCGAGCTACCGGCATGAGCCCGGCGACGACGGCGAGCGGGCCTCGCGGATCGCGTCCTCCCTCGCCGACGGCCACGGCTGCTGGATCCCGGGCGGGAGCGAGCAGACCGCGTTCCTCAAGGAACTTCGGCGCTGGCTGCGCTGGCAGGTTCTGCGCCTGGACATGTGGTGCGGGCCCACGGACGGTGACGGGGTGTGGGCGAGCCTGTACGGCAGTCTCGACGAGGTCGGTGACGGGATGCTGGCGCTCAAGCCAGGCGGAGAGCACCACGCGGTCCGGATTCCGCTGAGCCGGGTGGTAGCGCTGGCCGGTGCGCCCCGCTGGGACCAGAACCACCCCTACCGGGATGCTCCGTTGTGGACGCCGTACGAGCCGGCTTCCGCTGGCGGCACGGCGGCCGTTGCCGTACCGCAGCGCCATATCCGCGTCCTGCCCGGTGCCGGGACGGAGTAGTCGAGGGCCGCGCCTGACGCTGTGCGGGGTGGTTCAGCCGTCCCGGACCTGGTGGCCGCCGTCCACGGGATCGGAGTCGGCACGGATCTGGTCGCGCCACGGTGCGGGCCACTGGGTGGCGGAATTCCAGCGCAGTCCGCCGAGGTAGAGGTATGTGAGGTCCGCTGTTCTCAGGTCGGCGCCCCGCACGTCGTTGCAGGCGTGCTCGAGGAGTACCTCTGCCTGTATGAGGTCGTCGGTCAGGTGGGTGAGCGTGCGCCGGGCAGCGCGGGGCGTTGCGGCGGCCAGGTGCCCGGCGGTGCGGCGGGCGGCGCGCAGGGCGTCGGTGAGCTGCTGTGCACCGGCAGGCATGTGGTCGGCGTACAGCTGGGGCGCAAGGGTGAGGTCGAGAACAGCCAGCAGCGAGTGCGGGCGGCCCCGGGCGCTGTGGGCTGTGGTGCGGGCTTCGGTGAGCTGCTGGGCGAGCCACAGCAGGTGCGCGCGAGACTGCAGGCGGACGGCCGGGTCCCAGGAGGCGATCGTGCGGGCAGCCGTCGTGAGGGGGCGCCGCCACGGCATCCACCGGGCCGTATCCACCCTGCCCCCCCCTTTGTTCGCCGTGCACCGCTTGTTCGCCGTGCACCGCATCTGGGCTGCACTCTATGGCCCGCGCGCGGGCGGCGGCCCAGCCGCGGTGGGGGACGGCCGGGCTTCTATGTGAGACCGGGGCTCTGGCGCTGCTGCTGGTGGTGGTGGTGGTGTGCGGCGGACTGCTCCTGGGTGTGCTGGCGGGTGGTCTCCTGCGGGAAGCCGGGGGCAGGGTGATCCTCAGCGCGCTGCCTCTGCTGCTGGGCCAACTGCGCGATCCGCTCTTGCAGTTCATCGGGGTCCACGTTGCTCAGCAGTTCTGCGAGTTCGGACCCGTCGCCCTGCGGTCCCTGGCTGAGCTGGTCGACGAACCGCTCCTTGGAGGCGGCGATGTCGCCTTCCCAGGCCCCGGCGTCGATTCGGTGCTCGTCCCCGCGGCCCATGAAGCCTGGTTCGGGCAGACCGGCGTCAAGGGCGTCATGCCTGGGCACGGCCCCGTCCTGCTCCTGGAGGCTGGAAGGCAGGGCGGCGCTTGCCCGCTCTGCGGCCCGTTGCCGCTGCTGTTCCTCGGCCCCCCCGGTGTTCTGCCTGTGTTGGCCGAGGACCGCGTTCTGCATCGCCTCGGCGAGCTCCTCGAACTCCTCGAAGCTGACCGTCTCGGGGACCTCCTCCAGGTACTGGCCCCTCCCGCCCGGTGCTCCCTGCCTGATCTGCCTGATCAATCGCTCCTTGCGCTCCTTCAGCCCGGCGAGCGGATCCACGTTCGCAACAGCCTCGAAGTGCAGGTCGATGCCCGGCGTGCGATCGACGCGGCCAGGCCGCTGCATCAGCTCGGGGGCGCTCGCCACGAAGCGGGGGCCGGGAAGAGAGTTGAGCACGGATTGGTCGACGTCGGCGAGGGCGGCCACGATAACGCTGTCGGCTGTCCCGGCCAGTGCGAGGAGGGCCTTGCGGGTGTCGGCGTCGTTCAGGAGGCCGCTGTGGAGGACCAGGATGCCGCCGGTGAAACGCTCCGGGTGTTCGATCGCCTCTCCGAGCGGAAGGAGGGTGCAGGGCAGGTCCGGGGCCAGCTCGGCGACGGTGACGCGGATCTGGGGAAGCATGTGGCGGAAGTCGACCACCGTCAGCGATCTGCCGCTCTCTGATGCCAGTTGCACACCTGCCGCGAGGGCGATCTCCCGGCCAGGGGCTCCGAGTTCGTAGGAGACGAGGCCCCCGCCGGAGGCCACCAGCGAGTCGACGAGCTGTGCGGCCTCAGCGTTGAAGGCCTCGTTCATGTGGGCACCTTTCCGCGTTGTCATCGGGAGTGGCGGACGGTGAATCCGTGCCGTGTCCGTCGCCGTACGAGGGTCCAGAGGGCGCGGCCACCGCGGGAAACGGTCCCCTACTGGAGTTGTCAGGTGAGGCCCGGGCGCTGCGTGTCCTGCTGTTGGTGTGCGGCGGACTGCTCCGGCCCGTGCTCGCGGGCATCCCGGAGGCGGGGGGCGGGGCAGGAGTCCGGGGGCTGCTGGCGCATCAGCTCTCTAAGCCCCACGTGCTTCTCCCGCATCTGCGCGAGGCGGCTCCTGACCTCGTCAGGGTCCACGTTCTGCATCGCCTCAGTCCACGTCCACCCCTCGAAGCTCGCCACGTCGTGCTCGGACAGCGCGATGAGCTCGAAATTCAGCTTTCGCTCCTCCATGTCGGGGGGCGCCCAGCGCACCGCGACCGGGTCCGGGCGGTGAGCGGGAGGCGTCAGGTCGCGAAGCCTGACAACGAGCCCGGGAGTGGCGAGGGCATCGAGCGTGGTGTCGCTGTAGTCGTGGCGCGCCACGATGAGGTTGTCGGCGCTGTGCGCCATCGCGAGCAGCGGCTGGCGGACGTCCACGTCGCGCAGGACGTCGGCGTGTACGGCCAGGACGCCGTTGATGCTGCCGGCCGGCTGGAGGGCCGCCTCGGCAGCGGAGATGACCGCGCAGCGGATGTCGGGCTGCAGCTCGCGCACGAAGGCCCGGGTTTCGGAGTGCAGGACCCGGGCCTCCACAATCGTCAGCGGGGCGCGGGTCTCGGCCGCCAGCTGAGCCCCGGCGGCGATAAGCATTTCCCGTCCGCCGCCGCCGGTGTCGTAGGTGACGCGCCCTCCCCCGGCGGAGACGAGGGTGTCGACGATCTCCGCGATCCGCGGGTGATTCAGCACGCTGGGCTCCATGTGTGCCCCTCCCCTTCGCGTGATCAGTGGTCGTGGTGGAAACCGCGGCGGCCGTGCAGACCGCCGCTGTTCCCCGGGACTGGCGCTGTCCAGCTGGTGTCGGACGTTGTCCGGGGGCCGGGGCGCGGGCGGTTCATCCAGTCCTCCTTGGCGGCGGGACCGCCCGGGGCTCGGGCCGCCGGCGTGGTCTTGTGCGAGCCAAGCAGGTGCGCCGGCATGGATGGCAGCGCGGACGGGGCCTGTCCCGTCACGTGCGTCGGTGTCCTGCCCGGCGCTCCCGCCTGGCGGGATTTGCTTTCGGGCCCGGGTCCCGGCACAGGGCGCGCAGGCAGCGAGCGGTGCTGCCTGCGTGGATCCGGGGCGTCATGCCGGTTGTCTCCCGCCCGACGGCGGCGGACCGCTACCCTGAGGGGAGGAGACGACGTAGAGGCGGTTGTGATGTTGGGTAGCGACGGGTGGACCCCGGACTCCATCGCCCATGCCCTGCCCGTAGCGGACATGCGCCAGGAGTTCTGGAAGCAGTTCAACCTGACCCCGATCGGTGAGCTCCCGGAGCTTGGCGAGCGATGGGTCAAGGTCATCGAGAGCCTTGAGGCTGGTGTCGAGCGCGGCCTTGAGCTGCACCTCTACCAGCACGAGCACGGCGGGGATCTGCCCCCCGAGTACAGCGACGTCACCGGTCTGATCACGGAGAGCCAGGCCGCCTGATTCATGTACCGGCTCTACATGGACTCCACCCTTCACGGGGTGTACCGGGATCTTCCGGACAAGGCGCGGGCGAAGGTCGCGCAGTTCCTTCTCGACTCGGTCAGCGACCCCCGGGCGGCCACATTCCCGTACGGGGATGTCGATGACGGTGTGATGCGGTTGTGGGCCGCGGGCGACCTCGCCGTGGTGCTGCTGATCGGCGACCAGACCCGGACGATCACGATCTTGAGCATCGCGTACGCCGGGCTGGAGTAGGCCCGGCGCGGGCCGCCTTTTCGCCTCGCTACGCGGCCGCTCCTCGGGGAGCGCCGCACAGCGGGCAGCGGCAGGGGTCGGCCTCGCAGGGGGCTCCGAGTGCCCGGCAGCGGGGGCAGTCGCAGAGAGCCGCTTCGCCCCGGGCCCGCCGACGTGCACCGTCCAGCGGTGTGGCGGAGGGCCAGGCGCCGATCATGTGACCGGCGGGCGCGGGGAAGCGTTGCCACAGCGCCACGACCTGGACGGGAGTGCGGGCCGGGCGGATCCGTAGGCGCATGAAGGCCGGCAGGTCGCCCTCCTCACGCATGGCCGCGATGTCCTCGGCCTCGATATCCTCCACGGCGCTCCCCCTCTCCTCGATCCGCGTGGCGGACCTGGTCGCAGTCAGTGTCGGCACGGCGGAGGGGCCGGGGGGCAGCTGGTGCGGGCCGTTCCGCCCGGCGGGAGGCAGCGTTGCGATTTCCGGCCGGGCGTCCCGCCAGGCGGCCCGGGCCCTGATGGCGTAGGGGTGGAGGGGTGCGCTTGTCCCCTCCTCTGGAGCCGATGCTGGCCCGATCCGTGAGCGCGCTGCCCACGGGCGGGCGCCAGGCCGTGTTCGAGCAGAAGACCGACGGATTCCGGGTCGTCGTCTTCGCCCGGCCGATGCCGTTCCTGCAGTCCAGGCGGGGCGCCGCCTTGGCGGGGGCGTTCCCGGAGCTGGCCCGGGCAGCGGCGGGGCTCGGTGTCGAAGCGGTCCTGGACGCCGAGCTCGTCGTGAGCGGTGACGGGCGGCTGGACTTCGCGGCGCTTCAGCAGCGCTCCCGCCGCCGGGGAGCCTCGGCGGAGCGGGCGGCCGCGCAGCAGCCGGCACATCTGGTGGTGTTCGATCTCCTGGAGATCGAGGGGGCCGTTTTGCTTCAGGAGCCCTTGCACCGGCGCCGGGCGGCGCTGGAGGAGCTGTTCGCCATCCACAGACTGTCTGCACCGTGGACGTTGTGCCCGCAGACCACCGACGCCGAGGTCGCCCGTACCTGGCTGGATTCGGCCTGGGGGGCGGTCGGGGTCGAAGGGATCATGATCAAGGATCCGGCGTCCCGGTACCGGCCTGGCGTGCGCGGCTGGGACAAGCTGCGGGCCCGCACAACGACCGAGGCGGTCATCGGCGCCGTGACCGGTACCCTCCGCTTCCCCACGAGCCTGTTGCTGGGCCGGTTCGACGCCGGGGGCCGTCTGCGCATGATCGGCCGCACCTCACCGCTGCACCGTGCCGCCTCCTCCGAGCTGGGCGGCGTCCTGCGTCCTGCCGGGCGGAATCATCCCTGGCACGGCAGGCGGTTCTCCGCCGGATGGCACACCTCCGACCCGCTGGTCTTCCAGCCCGTCGTGCCCGAGTTCGTTGCCGAGATCGTTGCCGACACCGCCGTGGACGCAGGCCGCTACCGCCATCCGGTCCGCTACCTTCGCCTGCGCGATGACATGACCGCCCAGGACATCCGCAGGTGAGCGGCGGGTGCGGGCGCGATCTCAGGGAGCGCCGAGCCGTGGCACACACGCTTTCAGCTCGGCGAGCTGGGGTAGAAAAGGCATCAGGAGAGGGGGAGTTGAGGTGTGGAGTTCGCGGAGGGCCGGGGCCAGACCGCTCCGGCGTTTGCTGGCCGGGGTCGAGGCGGGCTCGGCCGACGGCCCTTCCACCGCTGCGCCGGGGTGGTGACGCACTCGGTGGCCGGGGTGACGAGCAGGTGACGCACTCGGTGACGCACCCTGATCCCACCGCACCCCACCTGAGCTGCCGTTTTGTTGCCGCAGCGAGGATCGGTGACGCGGGTGACGCACTTTCCCGGTATCTCTCTACACCCCTTTCGTCTCTTTTTTCTCCCACAGAGAGATAGGTGAAAAGTGCGTCACCCACGTCACCACTCGCGGATGGGTGGAGGAAAGCACAGGTCAGAGGAGATTCGAGGCGGCGTAAGTGCGTCACCGAGTGCGTCACCCGGTGCGTCACCGCACCCGGAGTGCGTCACCACCGACCGCCCCCGGCGCCGGTGCGAATGACCGGGAGAGGAGGGTTCACGCCCCGGGCCCGGCCTTCCCTGCGTGCCCTCAGGGCATGACGCCGGCGGCCTGCCATACCGCGAGCAGCTGCTTGTAGGAGGCGTCGAAGTCGAAGCCCGGCATGTGCTCCAGGGCGAAGGCCGTGGCGATGTCCCGTCCGGCCGGGATGTCGAGGGTGAGGACCGTCAGCACGCGCTCGAAGTCGGTGGCGAAGACCGTGACGGTGCGGGAAGGCGAGAAGCACTGGCCGAACCCTTCGACCAGCTCTACGACCTCGGCGGTGCCCTCCTCGGCGTCTCGTGCTTGATACGGCCGAGTGCGCGCTCCGTGATGCGGTAGGTGAGGTGGGGCAGGACGTACCGATCCGCCTCACCTCTCGGCAACCTCGGCGGCTCGGCAGAGCAGGCCGACCGCATCTTCGAGGTAGTCGGCTACCTCGAAGATGCGGTTTCACCGGGCAGCACACACACGCGGTCAGGCTGCTGTCGCTTCGTCACGTCGGCAGCATGCCCACTCGCAGCAGGACATACCTGGCGGCATGCCTCACCCTGCCTGGCCGCGGCGCCGCGGCGCAGGACACAGGCCGCGGCCGTGCTGGGGTCCCGCGCACCACGGCGCGGGACCCCAGCACGAGTCAGCCGTTCATCGTGCCCGGCCCGGTGGAGATCTGCAGGGGACGGCCGCTCTTGGTACGCGGCAACTTGCGGACGTCGACCCCGCGGCGGCGCAGCGCGGGGGCTGCGCGTTGCAGGCGGGCGGACAGGACGGCCGGGGTCCTGGGCCAGTCTTTCTCCTTGTCGGTGTTGGGCGGCACCTTAAGCTCGGTGAGGAGTTGGGCCGCCTGGCCTTCCCATGTCCAGGGCGAGAGCTGGCTGGTGGCCCAGCGCAGGACGGAGGTGGCCACCGGGTCGCCTTCGATGACGTCGTCGACGAGGTCCTCCTGTGCACCGGTGTAGGTGTCCAGGGTGTGCCAGCCGGTGACCTCGTCCAGTGCCCAGAGCATCTCGGCCCAGTCGGCCATGCGCGGGCGCTCAGCGAGCTTGTCGGCAGCCTCCGGGATCTTGGCCCACACCAGGGCGGCCAGGTCGAGCAGCCCTCCGAGGATCTCGGGGTGGGATTCGTTGTACGCCTCCCACAGACGGCGCTCGGTGCGCCGGTTCTTCCCGGTGATGGGTTCGAGCTGGATGGGAAGCATCCGCTCGGCCAAGTCGCCCTGCAGGACGCCGATTTCGATGCTGGTCAGCAGCACCGGACGCTGGTAGATCAGGATCACCACGTCATCGTCGGAGTACAGTTCTCGCTTGGTCAGGGCGTCTCCGGTGACCGTGCGCGAGAGGAAGTCGCTGAGCCAGCCCGGCATGCCCGAGAGGTTGTCCAGCGCCAGACACCACCCGGCCGCTGTGGTCACCGCGAGGTCGTCCTCGCTCTTGGGCACGGACCGCAAGTGGGCCTTGGTGCCGTCGACCAGGCGCACCATCATCCGGCACAGGGTGCTCTTGCCCGTGCCCTGCTCGCCCAGGATCCCGGCGAGCGGGCGCGGCATGTCCGGGCGCAGCGCTGCCAGGCACCAGGCGACGACCATCGGGTAGGAGTCAGTGCTCACCGGCAGGATTCGGCGCAGCAGTTCGACTCCGTGCTGCCAGCCGGCGGAAGACCGTTCGGGTACGGGCAGCTCGTGTACCAGACGGCTGCGCCGCCACAGCGGGCCCTCGCCGTGCTGGGGAATGAGCACTGCCCAGCTGCCGCGTTCGATGCACACCGAGAGTCCGTCACTGCGGCCCAGGTCGAGCCAGGTCGTCCACCGGTCGACCTGGTCGGCTGCGACCCGCAGGTGTACGTCCTGGGTCTCGCTGTCCATCGCCATCGCCTCCAGCGCGGCGATCGCGTCAGCGATGCTGCCTTGGGCGGGGGTGCGTCCGGTGCTCTGGACGTACTCGCGGATCAGGCACTGGCGCAGGGATCCGGTGCCTCCGCCCCCGCCCTTGGAGCGGATGGGCCGGGCGATGGGGCCGCCGTCGATCTGTACGGCGTAGATGGTCTGATCGCTGCGGACGAAGCGGAATCCGGTCTCGCCGATCGTCCGCAGGATGTCGGCCTGCCGGGGGCGGCCGGTGTCGGATTCGCGTTCCTCTCTCTGCGGCAGGTGCGCGGTCAGCGAGGCCGCGGTCTGGGCGGCACTGGGGTAGGCGGCGGGCTCGGAGCGCTGGTGTCCCTCGCGTTCGGGGCTGGGGGCAGGCACGGTGCGCTGGGTGGTCATCTCGCTCACGTCGGGGCCCCGATCCGTCGCGGCACCCGGGAGCCGGCCTCGAGAGCCCGGCGGATCGTGGACTGGGCTTTGGTCTCGCTCGGGTCCACGCCGGCGGCCTGGGCCGCCTCGGTGAGGGCCTGGTGCACGTCGTCGCGGTTCACCAGTCCGGCCCCGACCAGTTGTCCGAGGCTGAACGCGCTCTGGTTGAGCTGGTCGTTGCGGCCGCTGCGGCATGCGGCGACGGCTTCGAGTTCCTTTCGTACGGCGGCGGCGACGTAACCGCGTCCGGCCGCGAAGTCCGGGAGGTTCAGGGGGCGAGCGGCCGGCGCAGGGGGGCACGGTGCTTGAGCCCGGCCCGCGCGAGGTCGTTGGCGAGCCAGCGCGGCAGCGGCGCAGGCTTGCGGCAGGGTCCCTCGGGCACATAGAGGCCGTCGCGGGTACAGGTGCCGGGGGCGACCGCGTAGGAGCGGTCGGCTCGGATGTCGACCTGCCAGCCCAGATGCCCGCGGCTGTCCATGCGCCACTGGCTGCCGTCCTCAACGGCGTACCACAAGTGGAGGCCGCCGGAGGGGGTACGGACGCTGAACGTCTCGGGCGACTCGGTCAGCCGCGGAGCCCGGCGCAGTGAGCACAGCAGGTCGAGTACGGCGAGCCCGGAGCAGATCGTGGCAGGGTCGAGGTCGTCGGGCAGGGAAAGGCCCGGCAAGATCTTCTCCGCCTCCGGCGGCGTCGACTGGTGCATGTCGAGATCGAGGATCAGCAGGTTGGAGGGCCCGGCGGCGACGCCGATCCCGTACTCAGGGTTCTCACCCCACCACTGGTCGATCAGGGCCAGGTCCGTGGTGGCGGCCCGCACACCGTGGCAGTGGCGGCCCGCTTCGATGCACCGGCACTCCTCGATCTCGTGCTGGATGTAGCGAGGGTTGGGTCGCTTGGCGATGGTCTCGCGACAGGACAGGCAGCTCGCCGGCGGGATCTTCAGGCCCGGGGCGAGCGGGTGGACGTACCAGCCCTGCTCGGCGCACCAGCGGGCGATGTGGCGGGGGGAGGCGCGGCCGGGGCCCCCGGGGTGGGGGGATTCGGTTCTGGCCAGCACAGTGTCCTTTTTCCGCCGTGTTGCGTGCTGCTCCACCCTCTCGCCCCGTACGCCGACATTCCGCAGGCGACGCCTCCCCAGTACAGTGGAGGACGCGCCCGGGGGAACCTGGGCCGGGGTGATGCAGGCGGAGCACAGCATCACGGCTAGTTCGGGAAGGCCCCGCGCGGCCTTTAGCGAGGGAGAGCGCGAGACCTTCTGGTGGCCCGGGACTACGGTCCCGGGCCGCTTCCATGTCATGCCGCGACCGGGGTCTTGGTCCTGGTGGTCGCGGTCAGGCCCTTGGGAGCGCGCAGCTGCACGATCCGCTTGGGGGGCAATGCGGCGAGAACGTCAGCGGTCCGCCGGGAGAACATCAGAGATGCCTCGATGCGCCAGTGCCTGGCCAGTCGCCCGAGCTCGGCCACCGACCATGGGGTGACCCCGCGCTGGCGACGACCGACCACAGCGACCGACAGGTCCAGGACCGTGCCGATGTCAGTGAAGGTCTCATCCGTCACTGCAAGAACTGCCTTGATGTTGTCGCGGACCCAGTCCTCGAGTTCCTCGACTGTGGGTGGCTCGTGGGGCGCACCCTTAGCCGGATGCGTGTCCTCGGGCATGACCCCTCCCGGGCTGATGGCCTCAAAACGTCCTGTCGCTATACTTCTCGTATAGCGTGGCTGACCATACATCACGGAAAGCTACTTTTTACGTATCGCACCCCTGTGCGTGTGACCTGGGCATTCGCTCAGTCCGCCGCCTGGTTGAGCGGCGCTCTACACGGCCGGCGAGCCGCAGGGGTCGACCATCTGCGCCGCCGAGCGACCGGTCAGCTCGTGCGCGGCTGTTCCTGCTCGCGACGGGCGCTCTCCAGGGCCTGCCGCCAGGAGGCGACGTTGGGTCTGCGGCGCAGCAGAGCCCGGCGCTCGCGCTCGGTCATGCCGCCCCACACGCCGAACTCGACGCGGTTGTCGAGCGCTTCCGCCAGGCACTCGGTCCGTACCGGGCAGCCCGTACAGACCGCCTTGGCCCGGTTCTGCCGGGTGCTGTCCGCGAACAGCTCGTCCGGGTCAGCGCTGCGGCAGGCCGCATCCTCGTGCCAGTAGGCCCTCGCACTGATCATGGCTTCCCTCCCCCGTCGCGGTTCGGCGACAGCACCGAGCCTATTGCGCAGGTCACGGCCACTGCGGCGCGGGACGCAGCGGCCCGTCGCGGCAGGAGGTGAGCGGTGGCCTGGTCATGCCCTGCGCCACCAGCGCTGCCACCACGGCACCTTGGCGGGCAACGGTGGATTGGACTGCTCAAACAGAAACGGGTACTGCTCAGTCAGCGGCATCTTCTGCCGGGCCTCGGCGGCAGCCTGTTCCTGCTCGTTCTTCTTGCGCGCAGCCTCCTCCCGCTTCTCGAACTCAGCGTGCTCGGCGGCGGCCCGGGCCGCCGCCTCGTGTTTCCTGGCCTGCTCGTCGCCCAGTAGCCGCTGAGTTTCGTCATGATGCACAAGCCGGGACGGGGTGATCAGTTCACGGGTATCCAGGTTCACATGGCACTGTTCCAGCGCATCGGCGGCAATGTGGCAGGCCGGGAAGCTCTTGTTCGGCGGAAGGTCGTAGGCGGTGGATTCCAGGCGGTGTTCGCCGGGCCGGGCGGGCGCGGGGTGGAAGCGGGCCGTCGGGGTCCCGACCGTCTGAGTAGTCGGATCGAGCCACAGCGGGACCACTCCCTCACGCAGCATCTTCTGGCGCAGCCCGCCGAGCTGGACGGTGGCCACCCAGCCGGGATCGCTCCAGGCGAGTTCCCGGCGCCGGCGCTGTCGGGCATTTGCGGGTTTCCAGTGGGGGCCGTGGTGTGCGAACAGCCAGATGTCGATCACTCCGGCCTCGCGGTAGAAGGAGTGGCGGGCCATCCAGTCGGTGCCCTTGAGTTCGGAGTACTGGACCTCGAAGGCCACCTTGGCCGTGCCGTCCGGGGATACGGCCAACACGTCGGGGCGCCGCCAGCCGTCCGGCAGGGTGATGGGGGCGTCATCGATGTGCAGGGTCCAGTCCGCGAAGTGCGGGTGGGATTGGACCCATCGGTACAGGACGTCCTTCGCGCTCAGGTGCCACAGCGTCTCCGGGCCGGTTCCGTGTTCGTGGCTGCCTCCCCCCTTGGGGTGGGCGAAGTGATGGCGCCGGTCACCACCAGCGACGACCTTGCCGAACCGGCCGCAGCCGGGTATCGGGCACAGCAGCATGCCCTTGGCCAGGTGTTCTCGCCAGGTCACGCCCGGTTCCATCTCCTCATCGCCGTGCTTGTCCGGCAGGTAGCGCAGTTGCCCTGTCATCCCGTCGATCGCCAGGACCTGGGCCTTTTCCTGAGCGAAGGCCCGCGACCGGCGCGAGATCGACGGCTGGGCATTCATACGGCCCGCTCGCCGCATCGCCGCGTACTGCCCCGTCTGTCTGTGCCCATGGCCATGCCTCTCCGCCATCCGCTGAACGTCAACACCACTGTCACCGCCGCGAGGTGGTGGGTGCTGCGACGTGGATTCTTCGTTCCGCAGGGCGGGCCGGTAAGGCCCTTCGGCTGTTCACCGGGTCGCGCGGCACGGGACGTCCGGGATCGCGACACGCGGCGACGTCAGGGCACGGCCAGGTGGCCTCCGCGCACGTCCCGCGCACCTTGTCGGACCAGGAGTGGGAGGCCGCGCTGCACTCACTGGGCTGCCAAGGCAGCCGACCACCTGGATGCCCGCCGAGGTAGTGCTGACTCGCACTTCCGTGCTCGAGAAGTTCTTGCTCCGGTGTCCCCAGCTACAGGCTCTACGCGGCCCTTCCTCGGCACATGGTGAGACGGCTGACGGACGTCTCGTGAGAAACCCCAGCGCAGCGAAGCGAGAGTCAGCACAGTTCGCCTCCGGCTCGGCGAGCGCCGTCTCCTTCGCGCCCTTCGGGGCGCGACACCACTACGGAATCTCATCGATCGGTCACCGGATGCCTTCGCTGTCGCCCCCTTCTACGCTACCGCCGCCGTCTCACAGGCGGTCGTGGAGGCCGCGCCGAGAGCGGTCTCCACGGTGCCCGCAAGGGTGGTGATCAACGAGAGAGCAACCATCGGACCGGTTCGGTGAGTAGCATCCGGCAGCAACAACCAGGTACAAGGAGCGTTGCCGTGGCCGACGAGCCCGAGAAGACCCCCATCCAGAACAAGTACGCCCAGCAATACGCCAATGACCTCGCGGCCAACCGCAAGGAGCAGGGCGACATCACCACGCAGATCACTGGTCTCCAGGAGCGCCTTGAACAACTCAAGGTGGAGGAAAGCTGGTTGGGCCAAGCGCAGGGGAGTTTGCCCGGGACGGCCGCCCTGAACGAGTCCGAGGCCGCCGCTGCGGTAGCCGAGGAGCCGCCGGCGGCCAAGGCCGAGCAGCCGGAGATCTCCGCACCGGCCGCTGCTGTCACCGATGCACCCACGACCGTTCCCCAGCCGCGGCAGGACCAGTCGGTGAAGGTGGCCAAGCAACCCGCGAAGAAGTCGGCAGCCAAGAAGACCCCGGCGAAGAAGGTGGCGGCCAAGAAGACCCCGGCGAAGAAGGTGGCGGCCAAGGAGGCGACGACGGCGAAGAAGGCCGCCGCGAAGAAGTCGGTGGCCGATCAGGCTCCGGCGCCGGAGGCCGCCACCACGGAGGCGCCGGCGGATAAGGCAGCGGGCGAGGAGAAGTCGGGGCCGCCGCTGTGGCAGCTCATTCTGGACATCCTCCTCAAGACCCCCGGCCAGCCGTGCATGGCCCGTGAGGTCACCGATCAGCTCGCGCAGGAACACCCCAAGCGGGCAACGACCATTCAGACGGTGCGCAACAACCTGGAGGGCCTCGTCAAGAAGAACCGTGCAGAGAAGTCGCGCCAGCAAGGGAACGCGATGTACATCGCGCACGCCGATGCGGACGTCACCGCGGGCGGCGAGGGCGAGCAGGCTCCCGAGGCGGCGGCCGAGAAGGTTCCGGCGGAGGTCTAGCGTCCGCTGCGGCCCGCCCGGGCACTCGCGGCGGCCCGTCGGGCCGTGCGCCGCAGGTGCCCGGGCAGCAGTATGCCGCCGACGAGGAGTTGAAGGGCCGCCAGCGCGTAGCCGAACGGGTAGTCCTCCCCCAGGCCCCAGCTCAGGATGCCCGCGACACCCCCGGCTCCCAGCCAGGCGATGGCCGCGCACGGCAGACCGGCCCGCACTCTGGCCGTCCCGTAGGCGGCGACGGCTCCCAGGCTCAGCCCGGCGGCCAGGACACTCAGCACGGCGCGGGCGCCCAGGAGAGCGGCGGCGAGTACGCAGGCCACCGCACCGACGGTGAGCGCGGTCCACGGGGGCATTGCGGGGGTGGGTCGGGTCACGGTCTCTCCGGGGAGTACGGGGCACCGAGCCAACCACGCCTCGGCCCGACAGTGCAATGAGATGCCCGGCCCGCCCGGCGGGCCGTTGCCCCTTCCCGAGTGCACCCCAGGCGGGGGCTGGCCCGCACCCCGGTGCCCGCCCTGCGGGACGCCGCTGGCGGCGTGCTGGTGGGGCGTTGAAGGATCAGACCCAGCCCGCATCCGGCGGGCGGCGGCTCAAGGAGGTTCTGGGGTGGGGCGTTGGTGTGGCTGGCCGTCTGTGCCGCGGTGATGGCAGTGGTGGGAACCCGGGCCTGGGCGGTGTGGCAGCGGGGGCCGGACGTGCCGTGGGCGAAGCGGTGGGAGGCCGAGGGGGCTGCCCGTGGAGTCGCGGATGTGGGCCCCGCGCACCGTGTGGATCGTCTGGGTCGTGGGCGGGTGCCTGCTGGGCGACCGGTGGCCTGGCAGCGTGAGTAACGCAGATCCGGCTCGGTCCCGCCGCTGCGCGTCCCGAGGAGCTCGTGGAGCAGGCGCAGAAGCTGTCCGCCTCAGCGGCCATTGTGATGAGTACCGCCCTGGTGGTGTCGGTGGTGTGCGGTGGTGTGCACGCTCTGGCCCGGCGGCGGCGCCGGGATGCGGAATGCGCTCTGGCCCTGGACGCCGGGCAGGAGCTCACGGCTTCTGCGGACTGCGGATGACCGGCAGCGCAGTCTCGTGCCGGGCCGGGCCTCACCCTGCGCAAGGCGGGCGGAGTCAGTCCGGGCCGGACGGGGGTGCGCGGGGCCCGCCCGTCCGGCCCGGCGGTCACTGGCTGTCAGATGTGTTCGTGTGGCGCCGGCGGCGGGATCCGGCCCAGACCGCGCCGCCTCCGGCCGCTACCAGGACGCCGACCGCGCCGATGAGCCAGGTGGTGCTGCCCGCGCCGGTGTGGGCGAGCTGCGCGGTGGGCGCGGGCGGCTGGTGGGTGGCGGGTGAGGGCGGTGCGGTGGTGGGCGGGCTGGTGGGGGCGGGGGTCTTGGAGTCGGCGAGGGTGATGGTGACCTGGGCACCCGGGGTAGCGGTGAAGCGCTGGGGCGCGGCGTCGGCCTGGTATCCGGCGGGGGCGGTGGTTTCGCTCGCCCAGTACGAGGTGCCGTTCTTGAGCGTCACGTCGAGCTTGAGTTTGGCTGTGCCGTCCTTGCCGGTGGTCAGCCGGGCGAGCTCCTTGCCCCTGGTGTGCTTGCCCGAGGCGTCGAGGGTGTCGGCGTTGATCGTGATGACCGCGCCGGGCAGGGGCTTCCCGGTGGCCTTGTCGGTCTTCTTCAGCAGCAGGTCGCCCTGCTTGAACGGGTCGACGATGGTGATCGGGTTGGCGGCCGCAGTCTTGCCTTCGGTGATGGTGATGTTCTGGTCCGGCACGCGTTCGTGCAGGCGGCTGCCGGTGTCGGTCTCGCGCAGCCGGTAGGTGCCCGGTGCAAGGTCGTCGAAGGCGAGGGTGCCGTCGGCGCCGGTTTTTCCTCGGCGACGACTCGGCCGTCGTCGGGGTCGGTGAGCTGGAAGGCGGCGCCGACCAGACGGTCGCCGCCCGGGTCCTTCTTGTGGATGGTCACGCCCCCGGGGGCTGCGGTGACCTTGATGGCGGCGTCCGCACTCGCGGTGGTGGTGTCCCCGGCCAGCAGCATCCGCTGCGCCTTGCTGTCGCGAGGCGTGAGGATCTTCAGCTGGGTGCCGGGCAGGCCCGCGGCGGTGGCGTGGACGGTGGTGGTGCCCTTGGTGTCGGCGGTGAAGTCCCAGTTGGCGGTGCCGTCCTGGCCGGTGGTGACCTGGCCGCGCTCGCCCTCCTTGCCGGACTCGGCGAGCGCGATCTTCACCCCGGGCACCTTGGCGCCCGAGAGCTGGGCGGTAGCCGAGACGGTGACCGTCACCTTCTTCCCGGCCGGTGTCTCGGTCACCTTCGGGGTGAGGGTCAGCCGGTAGGGGCCCGCGTACTTCTTCGCCTCGCTCAGGTAGCCGAGCGCAAGGGTCCGGGCGGACGGGGAGACCCCGGGATAGGCCAGGCGCTGCTTGCCGCGGGCGCCGTCGATGCCGTAGGTGCCGCCGGCCAGCCATTCGTATACGGCGGCATCGACCGCGGCGGCCTGGGGCGCGTTGCGGGTCTGGCCGTACTTGCCCACGACGTAGGAGGCGTAGGCGAGATGGGTGTCGGGGACGGGACGGCCGGTGACCGAGGAGGTCCAGTGCTCGACGGTGGTCGGGCCGGTGTAGCCGTCCGCCGCGTCGGGGCCCTTGCGAGACGGATCGGCGCAGAACGTCTCGTAGTTGCCGTACACCGTCATGCCGGGTGGTCCGTACGCGCCGATGTGGGAGCTGGCGGCGTGGCCGTCGCTGTCGGGGATCGCATATCCCGGTCCGAATTTGTCGTGGTTGTCCGCCGAGCCCGGGGCCGCCGCGTGGGCGGGTGCCCAGGCGAGGGTGCCGGCCGCCGCGGCGGCGATAGTGATGGCGGCCAGGCGCGCCGAGGCGCGGACGAGAGGTGCCTGCATGACGGGGTTGGTCTCCTTGGTCAGGATGGGCGGGCCCGGATACGGCAGCGCCCGCCCGGGATGAATGGATAAGGAGGCCCGGGCGGGCGCTTGGGTGGGAGTGCGCCGTATTAGTACGGGCGCGCCGCGAGCGGGCGGGTGGCGAGGTCCTCGTCAGGCCGGGCGGAGACGAGCGGGCGGAAGGCGGCGAGCGGACGGGACTTGAGCGGGCGCTGGTTCATCGAAAGCTCCTCGGAGAAGGCGGTGAAGCGTCGGTTGGACAGAGGTGATCTCAGCAGGAGCAGCCCGGCACCGCCAGGGATAAAAGGGATGAACTCCACTAATTCCTTTGGGTGGGATACGAGTTCATGCGGCGGTCGAGAGTGCGGGACGAATCTCCTCCTACGTCGTGGTCCCGGTCCGTCCGGCGGACTGCCTACCGGGCGGCCGAAGGGTGACGGCTGTCACGTCCGGTGTGCTCCGGTGGAGCCGACAGCAGGCTCCCTTTCGGCCAGGCTCAGTTGACGACACAGCAACGAAGGGAAGACCCGGATGCCTGTACTGCGCCAGCTCACCGCTTGCTCCGCGCCCGCCACGCACGTGGTCGAGTCGCGCTGCCGGAAGAAGGGACGTGCCCTGGAGTACCGGGTGGAGGTGTGCGAGCGCCACCGGTGGATTGCCGGGCACTGGCCCGGCCGGCGCACGAGGCGGGAGCCGGGCGGGCAGTGCGGGACGATGGCCGATCACCGGGCCTACACGCAGGTGGTGCAGTCGCACGTCGACATGTGGATCGGGCCGCTGACCACCCAGGACCTGGAGAGGCACGGCGGGGATGCCGCTGCCGCGCTGCGGGCCGCCCATCAGTGGCTGCAGGACGCGTACGGCGACTGCTCGACAGCGCGAGGCGATATCTGGCACGCCGTGGCGGCCGCGCTCGGCCACGCAGCATGGTTGGCCGAGGCGGTCGCCGCCGGGCTGGTCGACGCGGCGGAGGGTGAGCAGCAGGTACTGGCGGCGCTCAGCTCTGCCGAGACGATCGACAGCACGGCCCGCGGGGTGTAACAGCGCGCCTCGCACCATCGCCAGGACCGAACGCGTACCGAAGGACTGCCCTCACAGTGCAGGCCACCGATGCTGGGGGCACAGAGTCTTCAATGGCCCCAGGCCCGCATCGCGTGCTCCTGGAGGCCGGTGTGCATCGCCTGCAGTCGGCCGGCGGCGGCGGGGTCCGGCTGCGTGAGATAGATGGCGGAGGTGAGCGGGATCGTGCCGAACCCGAGGCGGGACTTGTATTCGTAGTTGCCGCGGCCCGCGTCGAGGACCTGGGTGCCGGTGGCAACGGCATACGCGATGCTCTCGGCCATCAGCCAGCCGTAGGTGTGCAGAACGGCCTTCCGGTCTTGGTCGATGGCGGCCGCCCAGAGATACAGCACGCCGTTGTGCCGGAAGCACAGGAGTCCGCCGGCCAGGCCGTCGTCGTGCTCGGCCAGCAGCGCGACCGCTCCGGGTGCGTGCATGAGCGGGGTGAGCATGTCGAGGCCGTACAGGGCCGGACCGTGCTGCTGGGACGTGGCACAGGCCTGGGCGACGAAATCAGGCAGCGCGTCGCGCATGGCCGTGCCGGGCGCGATCCGCAGTCGCAGGCCTGCCTCCGTGCCGCGGCGGTGCTGGCGCCGGAAGTCCGAACGGCACTTGCTGCTGCTGAAGTTGGCGACGAACTTCTCCAGCGAGGAGGCGACGGGGGCCCGGTGTGCCCAGTAGAGGCAGACCTGCGCGTCGGGCGGACGTATCGCTGTCCACTGCTCCAGGTCTGCAGGCGGCAGGTTGGGCACCACGAGCGCGGGTGCGCCCCACTCCCGGGCAAGTTCCATGCCTCGGTCGACGGCCTCGGCCAGGACCAGAGGGGACGCGCCGGGCAGGCCTCCGTACTCGCCGTAGATGCTCGGGGCATACAGCACGGGCTCCTGCCAGACCGGTTCAGGCAGTCCCGCGTCGCCCTCCACCGCCGTCCACATGGGGCTGGATTCGATGAGCTGGTACGACAGGCGGTAGCGGCGTGAGCCGTCGTACAGAGCGAGGTGCCGGCTGGCGAGCACCGGCTCGGAACTGATGCTCTGCCAGGCGTGCGCCCAGGCACGGGAGTGGTAGGGAGTGGCGGCCGGTTCCTCACCGGGCAGGGTGTTGATGGTGGAGTGCCAGGAGGACTGCCCGGTGGGGCGGGCGGGGGCGGTGGTCATGACGGGAATCTCCAGGACGAGCGGGTCAGGAAACGGGGTGCGACAGAGGGGCGGGCGCGTCGGGCGCGTGGCTTCGCAGTGCGGCGTGGAGCGGCAGGCACAGGGCGGCGCCGAGAGCGCCGGCGAGGAACGTCGTCACCGCGACGAGGACGTCGCCGCCAGTGTTGAGGGCCCAGGCGGTCAGGACCGGGGCGGTGATGACCGACAGGGCCAGGGTGGTTCCCCACAGCCCCGCGTAACGGCCCCGCGCGTGCGGGGGTGCGATGCGGTTGACGATGTCGGTCGCGCCGACGAACAGCAGGATCTCCCCGGGGACCGCCGCCGCCACGCACAGGCTGAACCCGAGGGTGCTGGTGGCGAGACCCGCTGCTCCCATGCCCGCGCCGAGGAAGAGGGAACTCGCGGCCACCACCCCGGTCATGGGACGGCCCGAGGAGGCGCGTCGGCCGAGCCAGGGAGTCACCAGCGGCGACAAGAAGAGAACTGCGGCCGCGTTGGCGGCCTGTGTCCAGCCGTACGCAGTGGCGTCCAGGTGGTGAGCCGTCATGAGCATCGGCAGCGCGGTGAACATCCCGCTCGCGCAGGTGAGGGCACACCAGCTGGCCAGGGACACCAGCCACAGCCGTCCGTCCTTCAGTGCCTGACGGTAGCCGCCGCGTTCGACGGTCCCGGGAGTATGGCCCGGGCGCAGGAACCGCCAAGCCGCGATGCCGAACACCGCACAGGCGACCGCATTGATCCAGAACAGCAGGGGCAGACCTGCCTGGCCGGCGAGCAGGCCGCCCAGCGAACCAGTCAGGGCCGCCCCGACATTGACAGCAAAGTGCCGCCATCCGTTGACAACTGCGCGGCCCCCCTCGCTGGGGACGAGGTCCGCAATCAGCGCGGAGACAATCGGCCTGGAGGCGTCGTACACCACCCCGGCGAGGAACGACGTGGTCAGCAGGGCGAGGGGCGAGCGGACCTCCCCCAGCACCGGCAGGATGACAGCGGCGGCCAGCATGGTGCACACCAGAGTGGTGCGGCGCCCGAGCCGGTCGGCGAGCCAGCCGAACAGCACCTGTCCGGTGAGCCAGCCGCCCCCGAAAGCGGCCAGCACCCACGCGACGAGCGAGGCCGAGAAACCGAGCGAGGACAGGCGGTAGGAGAGGAACGGGTAGGCGAAGCCCGCTCCCCGTACGACGAGCGTGCCGCCCAGCAGGAGCCAGACCTCCATAGGCCAGCGCTTCACAGCACCTGCGGGCGGGGCGGTCGTCGCCGCGAGGGACTCGGATACTGGAGGCTCGTCGTGACGAGGATCCTGTGTCTGTCCGGCGGGACGGGTGCCCTCGGTGAGAGGTGTGTGGGTCACGGTGGCTCCGGGGTGTGCGGCAACAGGTCAGGGTCGGTTGTCCGGCCCGAGGCACTTCCCCGGGCCGGACCCGCGACCGGAGGCGGATGCGGGCGCTCGCCCGTGATTCAGGGAGCGGAAATCCAGGTGGACGCCGCTACGGCATCCGGAGCGCGCCCTCCGGGAGGGACGCGGGATCTCGCAAATCAGCGGCCCTGGGCCCTCTTGGCAGCATCTACACGGCCGGGGAGGCGCTGAAGAGAATGGGGGCCTTGTAGTCCTTGCCGTCGCCCGACCAGTCCAGCTGGATGTAGCCGTCGGCGAGGTAGCTGGCGCTGGTGGCCTTGGTCTTGATCGTTCCCGTCTTGTACGAGCCGTTGCCCGTGGCGCTGCTGTTTTCGAGCGCGTTCTCAAGGCCGGTGTAGTTGGCGTACTTCACGACAGGGTCGGTGCCGCTGGTGCTCTTCTTGGTCTGGAGGTGGAAGCGCGCCTTGTTGAAGGTGAAGTGGTTGTTCGTGCCGGAGGAGTAGGGGCCGTCCCAGTAGACCGTGGCCGTGGTGTAGATGTAGCCGCCGGACCGCTTGGCGCAGAGCTTGACGTCGAACGACCAGTTGTCGGAGTCGGGGCCGTTGTACGACGGGTCGTCGAACGTGGGGCTGCTGCTGGTCTTGCAGTGGTAGCTCGTTGCCGCCGAGGCCGTGGTGGCGGTGGCGAGCGTGGTGCCGGCAACGGCAACGGCGGCGAGCAGGGTGAGGGCGGTGCGCTTGAACGCGGGCATGCGGATGCTTCCTCCAGGTCAACGAGGCGCGGCGGGCCCTTGTGGCCATGCCGGTGACTGGGAGCCTGCAGGCCCGAGGGGACTTCATCGCCGCGTGCAGCCGGGGCGTGCCGGGGTCTGGCTCGGCGATCGTGGTCGGCGTGCCGGGAGGCGGGAGCGGGCGCCGGTGGGCTGCTTCGGCTCACACGGCTGTAGCTGCCGGGGCGGGCGCCGGGCGAGCCGAGAGCAGGAGCGCGCACAGGGCGGCGGCCATCAGCGGGACGGCGAAGTGACCGTCGAGGGGGCCGGCCAGGGCGGTGCCGCCGGCCAGGCCGAGGCGGATCGCGCTGGACATCCAGCCGACCGTCTCGGTCGATGTGCCCGGCGGGGCGACTGAGGTGAGGGTCAGGCTGGCCACGGTCAGCAGGGGCACGAACAAGGCACCCGGCAGCATCGCCAGCACAAGGATCGCGGGGGCCGGGAGCGGGGCGAGCAGGGGGAGCCATCCCGCCGTGAAAGCGGCGCCCAGCAGCATCAGATGACGAGACCTCGGGGCGGTGGCGGGCTGGAAGCGGGCGTACAGGACACCGCCGAGCAGCCCCGCCGCGGAGAACGCCGCGGGCAGCGCGCCCGCGAACCAGGAGGCGTCCTGCCGTTCGGCTACGGCGATCCCGGCGACGTCGAGGGCACCGATTGTGGCGCCGAGGAAGACCAGGGAGATCAGCAGGGGGCGCATGGCGGGCGGGCGCAGCACGCCGCGCCGGTCGGGGCGTCGGGGCGCGGCCCGCCATGTGCGGGCGGGGCGGGCTGTGGCGAAGGCGAGGGAGCCGGCCAGGGTGACGGCGGCCGCCAGGGCGAGGGCTGCGGCCGGGGAGAGCCAGGTGGCTATCGCGATGGACAGGGCGGGGCCGGTGACGTAGACGATCTGCTGGGTGGAGGAGTCCAGGGTGTAGGCGGTGCGAACGTGCGCGTCATCGGGCAGTACGGCGTGCCACAGCGATCGGAGACCGCCCTCCAGTGGCGGGCATCCGGCTCCGGCCAGGGCGACGCATATGGCGGTGAGCGGCAGGTGGGAGGTGCCTGTCAGGGCAAGGGTGCCCAGCGCGGCGGCGACCAGGGCGGCTCCCGTGTGGCAGGGCAGGGGCAGGCCTCGCAGGTCGGCCAGCCGTCCCAGCAGCGGCAGTCCCAGGGCCGGGGCGATGCCGTAGAGCGCGGCCAGGAGACTGGCGGTCGCCAGGGAGTGGCCGTCCGCCTGCGCTGCCAGGATCAGGGCCACGGGCACCATGCCCAGCGACAGGCGGCCGGTCACCGAGGAGACCAGCAGGCGGCTGCAATATCGGTGGCGCAGCACGTCGCGGAAGGTCGGAGGGGTGCGCGGGGGCGCCGGGTCGCCGGCCGGCGCGGCCAGAGGTGACGGCTGCGGCGCGGGGCCCGGCGCCGGGGTGGTGCGGGGGACGTCGCGGACCTGCGCCTGGGCCATCGCCTGCCTGCCTCTGCAAGGGGTGTTGGAGTGGGAGAGAAAGGGGTCGCCGCCCATGCACCGCGGCCCAGGGGGCAGGCGGCGGTCCACGGGCGGCGCGAGCGGCGAAGGGGGGGGCATCGGCCGCTGCGCCGAGTAGCCCAGCAGGCCGTGGAGGCGCTCTCAATGGCGCTTCCACGCTGGCGGGCGCCGGTATCGGCTTCTCCCGCCCGGTGATGCGGCAACCGGCCGGGGCGGTCCGTCAGGCGACGCCCACCGTTGCGTAGAGGATCTTCCTTCGGTGTCCGGCAGGCAGGTACCGGTGCCGTCGGCGCAACTGTGTTTGGTGCACGGGCGCGTGTGTCCGGATCAGCCGGCCAGGTTGACCAGGCCGTCGCTGCGCACCCACCCCTGGGTGCCCTTGCGGATCCCGGACTTCGAGCTGGTGATCTTGGCATAGTCCCAGCTGCCCTTGCTGCACATCACGGTGAGCTTGTCGCCGCGGTACAGGTACCCCAGGCTCTTGTAGCCCGTGGAGGGACCGGAGCGGTAGTTCCAGGCGTTCTTGCTCACGGTGGCACCAAAGTTGGACCAGTTGTGCGTGCACTGGCTGTTCTCGCCGACGGCGTAGGCGGACGGTGCGGTGGTGACGGTCAGGGCGGCTGCGGCTGCCACCGCCATGACGGCGGGGACAACGGCGGCGCGGGTCGCGATGCGGCGGATCATTGAGGAGCCTTTCGAGGAACGTGGCGCGGAAGTGGCGTGGCAGGGTCGATGCTGCGCGCCCGGGAGCAGTCGGTGACCGACTTGGCCGCCCGGCTCCCGCGGCCTGCGACGGCGAGCTGAGGTGCTGGCCCGCAGGGCGGGAACAGCCGTGCGGCCGGCTGCGCAAGGAGGCGCAGCCGGCCGCTTCGAGGTATCCCGGCCGGGACAACCACGGCGCTCTTGGCGCTACTTAGGGATCGGCGGGGTGGGCGCGGGCCAGGTGTTGTACGGGTTCGCGCACTGGTAGACGACGTATCCGCGGATCTTCTTGTGGTCCGACTTACGGGTGACCGTGCCGTTCACCCACCACGTCTTCGCTGAACGCTGGTACACCCACTGCTTGTAGGTGATCTTGTCGCCCTTGTAGGCGACGCCGACCGTCGTCGAGCCCGTGGAGTAGGACGCGTGCACCTTGACGGCCGAGCAGGAGATCGTGTCGGTTCCGGTGTCGGCGGCCTGCGCCGTCGAGGCGGTGGCGATGCCTCCCGTGGCAACGGCCAGACCCAGGGTGCCGGCCACGACGGCACGTTTGACGCGCTGGCGAACTATCACGCAGGACTCCTTGATGTGGGAGGAAATCGGGCCGGGCGGCCCGGGACTTGCCAGCGGGTCCGCCCGGCCCCGGCAGGGGTGCGCACCCTCGTGTCCGGACGTCACCGATCCTTGGGGCCCGGCGGCGATGATGGGGCCTGTCGGCGGCCGCGGTCCCACCTGCTGGCTCCGCGACTTGCCCCGCTCTCCCCGCAGGCGGAATCGGCCGGGAGGCGCCGGTGCCCGGCGTGGCGGCAGCGCCCGGGCCGTCCAGTCCGTGAGGCGGGAGGCGCAGCCGGGTTGTTCGCTGCATCCTCCCGCCCCACGGCGTGCCCGGCGGCCGGGGCGCCCGAGGCGGCCGCGGGCGGGCGTAGATGGGGTGGCACCTGTTGCTTGAGCGACCCGTATGGAGCCGATGACGTGAGCCCCCGCACCGCCCCGAACCTGCCCGATGAGGGCCTGGCCATCGGCTTCCAGCCGTCTCCGCCCGCGGCCGACACCCGCAAGCTGCATCGGCTGTACCGCGCCCTGGACCGTGACGAGCGGCCGTTCCTGAGCTTTCCGGGCCACCTTGGCCAGGTGATGGCAGAACTCGCCCCGCTGCTGGGCATGTTCGTCGATCAGAGGCGCGGCCCGTACTCCCCCACCGTGTTCGACACCGGCACCGGGGAGTACGAGAAGGCGGTGCTCACCTACTTCGCCGCGCTCGCCGGAGCCTCACCCCAGGAAGCCCACGGTTTCGTGACGGCCTCACCGCGCGAGGCGCTTCTGCACGGTCTGGTCATGGCCCGCCGCGGTTTGCCGGAGCCGTCGGTGTACGTCAGCGAGCAGGCCCACTTCGATGTCGTGCGGGCCTGCGAGCTGCTGGGGATGAACACGGTGCGCGTGAACGCGCTGCCCGACGACACGATGGATCCCGACGATCTGCTCCTTCAGACACGGATGCGGCGCGGGGCGGGGGCTCTGGTGGTGGCCACCTGTGGCACCCCCTTGCGCGGTGCCATCGACAACGTGGCCGAGCTGCGCGCTGCGGCCGCCGTGTCCGGACCGGTCCGTGTCCATGTCGATGCGAGCGCGGGCGGGCTGATGGCCGCGCACAGCAACCAGGTGCCGCCGTGGTCGCTCGCGCATGGGGCGCACTCCATCACCCTGTCCGGGCACCGGCTTCTGGGCCTGCCCGCCCCGGCGGGCATCTCACTGGTACGCCGCGAGCAGGACCCGTCTTCTGGGGCCCTGGGGATCCGAATGCCCGACCGCCTGGTGGTCGGCTCCCGCAGCGGGCTGAGTGCGCTGCTGCTGTGGACGCGGCTGCGTTCCCTGGGACGGGCCGGTGTGGCCGCCATGATCGCCCGGTGCCAGGACGCCGCCGCCTACGCGGTCGAGCAGTTCGAGGCCGCAGGAGCATCGCCGGAACGTTTCCCCGACTCCCTGACCATCACCTTCGACCGGCCCCCGAACTGGGTGGCTGACAAGTGGCGCCTTGAGTGCTTCGGGGACCTGGCGCGGATCAGCACCACCGGGCCCATGACGCACACCACCGTCGACGAGCTCGCCACCGACCTGTCCGCCGCCCGCCTGGGGGCTGTCGCATGACCCCCGCCGTGCCGCTGTCCCACTCCCTGCTCACCCTGCCCGCCGAAGTCGGTGATCTGATGGACCACACCCCCGAGTCCGCGTACGCGCACCTGCGCGACACACGCCCCACGTGGTTCCTCAGCCCGCCCGGCGACGGCACGATCGGCATCAGGTGCTGGCCGATGACCGAGGGCCAGGTCCTGCACCGCGACGAGGAGCGGGTGGTGCTCGAGGACCCGGTGGTCCTGCCCGACGGTCAGCACGCACGACGCCTGCGGCTGCTCACCGCACGGCCGGAGCCGCCGGTGGCCGTGCTCCCGCTACTCGACGGCGACGTCGTACTCGTCAACCGGTTCCGGCACGCGGCCCGCACCTGGCAGTGGGAGATCCTCAGGAGCGCAGGAGCCAAGGGCGTGGCCGACGCGGACAACGCGGCTGGGCAGCTGAAGGACCAACTCGGCACGAGTGCCTCGGAAATGATCGGCCTGGGCCAGGTCCACCTCGACCCGGCGATCCTGGCCGAGGCAGTGCTGCTGTACACCGCGCGCATTGACGCGGTGGACGACCTCGCGCACGGCCCCGACATCCGCAGGGTGCGCACCGTCGCCTTCGCTGAGGCGGAGCAGATGGCCCTGACCGGTCAGATCACCGACGCGGTGACCATCACCGCGCTGTTCCGGGCCCGCCTGGCCGGTGTGAGCAGATGAGGGGCCCGATGCCCAAACCTGCTCCGGCAAGCAGCGAGTCTTGGGAGTTCTTTACGGAGTCCTGCCAGGCGTCGGCGGACGGTTTGCCGCGTGCCGCCGTTGAGAGTCCCACCCACCATTTGTTGGCCTTTGGCGGAAGCCGGTGTGGCCCCTGGCACGGCGTCTGCCGGTACCGGTGAACGCGTCTCCTGAGCGTGTAGCCGGGCAGTTGGACACCTCCCCCATCGACAACGACGACTTCCACGTAGCCGTCCACGCGGACTTCCTCTCCAGCCACCCGGATCCCGGCAACCTTCTGTCCTCAGGCGAGACGGACGGGGTGTGGTGCACGGCCTACTTACCCGATGACGTGTGGTGGCACTCGGCAGCGATTCACGAAAGCGCGCACGCGACATTGGCGTGGATGCTCGGCCTGTCCGTCCAGCACCTCGCTCTCGCCCAGGACCGGGCCCAACTCGAAGGCGGCGGGGCGTGGGTGGATGGACCTGCCGATGCCCAGTACTACACCGTCGAGAAACTCGGCCCGGCCATCGCGCAGGCCGACTGGTTGACCAGCCGCGGTTACATCCATCCAGAATTGCGCCGCTGCGTGGAGAAGCTGTCGGGCTCAGGTGACCAGGCCATCGTGGACGGATTCGCTGACCAGGGATTCGTCGTGGACCGAACCCAAGCGCTCGGGGATGCCCGCGAGCTTCTGACGCATCCCCGGGCACAGGCGGCCCTGCACGCCTTGGCCGAACTGCTCCTTGAGGAACGGGGCCTGGACGGCCGACAGATCGCGCGGGTCTTCCATAGCCACCGGCTCGAGCCACGCCCGCACACACGCGTGTGGCGTCCCGGACGCCGGCTGGCCTTGATCGCCGCCCCGACTTCGCCGGTATCTACCCAGCGCACCGAACCTCCCCGGCCTGCCGTACAGGCGCATCAGGAGGAGCCTGAGGTGCCACTGGATCGGCTGCTTGCCCTGGCTAAGCGCATCGATGCTGAATCCCAATCCCGGCAAAGCATTACCCGGACACTGCAGGAGTCCGACAGCACACACGGGACGACGGCCGCTCAGACCCACGCGGAACACCTGCTCAACCATGCACAGCACCAGGGCAGGCAGCCGCAGTGGTGACCGATCGGGTCCCGTCCTCGAGCGGACATCCCGAGCGTGACTCCTTCCCATCATGAATGCATGAATCCAGCATTGCGGCGTCTTTGCCCCGTGACGGGGGTTGGGCACGAAGTCGCCGCTGGAGTCGGCGAGGAAGTTGGCTATGCCCAGGTCGATGCCGGCCACGCGGCCGGTCGCGGGCAGCGGCGCGGGGGCGTCCAACTCAGCGGTGAGGATGACGTACCAGCGGCGGCCCTCGCGCTTCACCGAGATCGTCTTGACCTTGCCAACGACCGGCCGTTGCTGGTGGACCTTGATGTGGCCGATGCCCTGGAGGCTGACACGGGTGACGGGGTCGTGCGGGTGGCATCCCAGCGGCAACCGTCGCCGTCCTTGGGGAAGTCCACGGTGTCGAACCGCTTGGGCGACCGGACACTGATGCCCTGATCCGGCCAACCACCGCCCCCGTGCCTCTACGGGATCGTCGTGGAGTGCTCGTCACGTTCGGCGCCCGGTCGCCGGCTCAGGCAGTCGGCCGCGATGACCAGCGGCATAAGCAAGACCACCGCCACCAGGCCTACGGCCGCGGCCAGACGGACCACGGCTCCCAGCAGCCCGACCAGAACAGTTGCCAGCGGCCACCCCCCGGCCGCCGAGCACAGTGCTATGTAGAGGAGTCCGTGCCCGGCAACGAGGGCGCCGCCGCACACGAGCATGGCCATGGCTGCCATGGCGAGGTGGGGCAGACCGCGCCGGGTGAGCGGTCTGGCCGCGCGCAGCAGCACGGAGATCACGGTACTCAGAGCCCAGTTCACCGGTTCATTCCAGGGGTGGTGGAGCTGGCGGCCAGGGCCTGGGTGTGGGCCTCGTCGTGGGCGGCGGGCTCTGCCGGGTCGGAAGCGTCCGGGGAGGCGGGGCGCGCCATGGCCTCCTGCAGGCGGGCGCGGATGTGCTCCTCGTCGAGGGGAACAACGGCGGCCGCGGTGTGCTCTAGTGCGTCGCGGGTGCGGGTCAGCAGGTCGGTCTCGGTACCGGTGGTGGCCCGGCGGCGGGCGGGCACCGGCTGCTGGAGCTGGTAGTGGAGCTGGCCTTCCAGCACCTGAGCCGCTCGCTCCAGGGTGCCGAAGGCTTCGATGACGCGGCGCTGGGTCTGCGCGGCCGCGACCGGGACGAGTGCCTCGGGCAGGTCGCGAGGGGCCGCGGCGGGGAAGGACAGGCGGCCGAGCGCGTCGTGCATGAGGTGCAGTTGACCCTCGCGTGCGGCCAGGTAGGAGGTCTCGGCGTGCAGCAGTTCCGGGTCGGCGAAGTAGTCAGTGCTGTCCTCGGCCGTGGTCGCGGCGCGCTGCGCGCTCAGATCCTCGACGGCGTCCTGCGCGGTGGCCGAGCTCTGCCGCCAGGCGGCGGCCGGGCCGCTGGTGGCCAGGGGGCGGGCCGGGACCGGAAAGGCGTCCTGAAGCTGCCGCGCCTCCTGCAGGCGCCCCGCGTGCGCGGCCGCGGTGTAGGCACGGACGGTCTCGCGGGCCTGCGCCAGGTGCGCGGTGCGCGGTGCGTCGAGGGCGGGGACGGCGACACCCAGCAGGGCGCCGTCGGATCGCCGGTCGCGCAGGTAGTCGGTGATGTCCGGCTCGAGGACAGCCCGCAATTGCTGGGCGGGCGCATCCCGCAGGGAGATCTGGTCGAGCAGCCAGTCGGCCATCTCCGCGAGCGCGGGGACGTCGGCGGACAGGGATTCCACGACGCGCCAGTCCTCGATCAACTCGGTGCGGGGGCGGTAGACGCGCTCCAGCCGGTCGAGGAGGTCGACGATCTTCAGCCCGGTACTGACCACCAAGTCCGCGGTGGCCTGGTCCTGTTCGCCGTCGCGCTCCAGGGCCTGGGCGAGTACGGAGGGCGGAGGATAGCTGGCCAGGGCGCGCATGTGACAGGTCCAGGCGGCGGCCGCGGCGATCCACCCGAGTTCGAGACCCTGCGGCGCTTCGGCGTTGCGCCGGTAGAACCAGCTGGCCAGAAGGTCGGTGAGCCGGGCCTCATCGTGGGACGGGTCGTGCATCAGCTGGGCGGCCAGTTCGCCGGGGGTGTGCTCGCTCAGGCCGCCGGGATCGGCGGTGATGATGGCCAGGTGCCGTACTCCGTCGTCCAGGCGGAGCCAGCGGCGCAGTGTCTCCTGCCGGCCGTGGGTGACCTCCTGCCGCGCGATGCGCGTGAGGTCGGCACCCAGGCGGGCGATCCCGGTCTCCCCCACCCGGGGTGTCTCGGCCTCTGTCCAACCGGTCGGCTCGCTCCCCTCGGTCACCCATGCCAGGGCGTATGCGTCCTCTCCCCGCTCGGTCAGCCAGGTACGGAAATCGTCGGGGAGGGGAGTGTGCTGCTCGCTCATCGAGGGGACCTTCTGCTCGGCGGTGGCGCCGCGCAGTCCGTGGACGGCGGCTGGCGGCAGCTTGCCCGGACCGAGGATGCCTGCTGGCCTGCTCGCCTGGAGGGTTTCGTCAGGCGGGAGGCGGCAGCCAAGCATCAGCAGCAGCGTCCCGCGAGACGGGACGGGCATGGTGAAAGGGGCCGACGCGGAACGGCTCGGCGCCGTGTCGCGGGGATCCGGCGAAGGAGTTGCTTGTGCAGGTGCCACAGCCGTTTCCGGAGAGGCGGGTCCGGTACACGAGAGGAGAGAGGTTTCGGGGTGTGCTTGAGTAGTTGCAGTTGCACGGGATGCTTCAGCCAGGGGAGATGGCATGTTCGAGGACTGCACCGCTGCCGAGTTGGCCAACGCCCTGGACAGTGTGCGACACGGGTCGCCCGAGAACACCGGCATCCTCTCTCTGCTCGACCAGGCGACGCTCCGCTGGGCCATGCGGCACCCCGAACTCGTCCCCCGACAGCAGGCATTCGCCCAGGCCCGGCAGGCACAGTGGCCTCGCACCCGCAGCGAGACGACCTGGCAAACCGTCGTGGCCAGCGCGAGCAAGCTGGCCACGGCCCTGCGCGAACACGGCGATGCCGAGCTCCGCCTGTGCCAGGAGCGGACCGGCTGGGGCACCTGCCACCTGCCGCTCCCGAAGGACGGGCCGTGCCGATCCGCCGCTGAGCACCTGCCGGCCCCGGCTCACTGACCGGCCGTTGCCTGCCCGGCTGTTGCTCGTTGAACGCAGATGTGACTGTCCTTTTGCACCACCCCGTACAGGATCCGGCCGCTGTCGAGCAGCTGAGCGCGGCCCTGCGGGAGCTCGCCGAGCAAGATCCCGAGCGTGCGTACGGGCTTATCGAAGACCTGGTCTTGAAGATGGTCACCGAACTTCCCGACGCGACGGGAGCCTTCGGCAGGATCGAGCTGCGGGACTACGGGCGGGCGCACACCCTGCTGGACGATGCCGGAATTCTGATCAAGCAGGCAGCCGGTGTTCTCCTGGGACTCCCCGTTGCCGGGCGGAGGGCTGAGCGGGAGATGGTGGCCCAGGCCCTTGCCGCGCCGGACAGGGATCCGGCCGACCGTGCGGAACATCGCATCCACGTGTGGACGAGGCCCAGGGACGTGTCCGCGTAGTCGGGGCGGGAGCTGGTTTATGGGAGCGGCTCCAGCGCGGTCAGCGTCACTGCCCAGAGCGCCGGCGGCGGGGCCGTTGCGGTGCGCGACGGGAGCTCCGTACGGGGGCCGGGGCGCCCTCGGCGGGCGCTGCGGAGAAGCCGCCCGCGATGCTGGGCCGGGCGGGGGACGGCACCTGTCCGGTGGGCGTTCTGGGTGTCGTGGGCGGCTTGGTTGCGTGGTTCGGCCGCGCGGCGCGGGCCAGGACGGTGGCGTTCGGGATGAGCGGCGCGCACATCTCGCAGACCTCTTCGAGGCTCCACACCCGGCTCACGATCGGGTCGTGTCGCAGGATCATCACCACCGTGCCTGCGCAGGACGTCCTCGCGCCGGGATGGGCGCCGCATCGCTGGGCGCCGCAGTGGCAGTAGGCGTGGGGATTGACGGTGGCGACCTTCGCATGCGCGGCGGCGTGCGCTGCGGCGAACCTTCGCAGTGCGGTGAGGTCCGCGGAGCGGGGCGGCATCCGGCACGCTGCGGTGCTGCAGGTGACCGAGGCGACGCGGCCGCTGTGGCCGATGATCCGGACCGTCCAGGCCCGTCCGGGGATGCGCTCGGTGGATGATTCGCTGCTGTAGGCGGTCGTCACGGCCGTCCGTTTCTGGTTGATCGGTGAGGTTGCTCCACTATGTGCTACCCGCTGGGGCGTTGGGCAGCAGATTTCGGCCTGGGGCTGTGCGGGGTCCCAGGCGCTGAGTCGGGCACCTTCACCGGTGTCCCATCAGACGGCCGCCTCGGTCCGGGGACCAGGTGCAGCCCCGCGGGTACCCGGGCGAATGGCGGACTGTGGGCGCACCCTGTGATGCAGTGTCTCACTGGCAACGAACCCGGAGATGGCCTGGTTGGATGCCGTCCGGCTGCTGATGCAGGGTGGCCAGGTGACGCGGCAGGGGTACTCGGCACGACGAGCAGGCTCTGCGAGCAGGGCTCCACGCTGGCCGAGGTCACCGCGCATGTCGTGCGGTCGGCGATGTCCCAGTGGGAGGACGACGACTCCTCTTCACCCGTGCTGGATGAGCGTGCGTCAGTTGCTGGTCCGTCTCGACGCGCCGTTGGTGGACAGGCTGACGTCTTGAGTGGGCCTCCGCGCCCACCGGTGCTGTGCCCTCCGTCAGGCGTTCGGTCGGGAGCCGTGCTGGCCGGAACGCGTGAGTGCGGGGAGCGGCTGGGCGACGTCCCACTCGATGAGCTGCCCGCCTTGACGCTGGTAGAACTCCCGCTTCTCTGTCTTGCGCCGGTCGTAGGCTTCCCGGCCGTGGATGCCGTAGACCTCGACGTATGCCGCGGGTGTCATGTCAGTGAGGACGAAGTCGGGCAGGACAGCGTCGGCGGTGTCGTAGCGCAGGGGCTTGATGAAGGCGCGGCGGCAGGCGGCGAGGGCGTCGGCCATGACCACCTCGTAGGAGGAATCGGCGGGAATGTAGGCGGCGGTGGTGAGCATCGCGGCCAGGTCGACGGCGATGAGGTGTCCCTTGGGGCTCCGCTCTACGACGAACAGGGCGACCCGTGTGGCGCCGTGCCCGGCGGCTGTCTTGCCGAAGGCATGTCGGTAGGAGCGGATGGCCCTCGCGTGCAGAGCCGAGCGGGCGTAGAGCGGGGTGCGCTGGTGGGCGAGGCGGTAGGCGACGCCGTGTGGGGTGGGTGCCACCTCTTTGATCTGTCCGAGGATCAGGGCGCGCCGTTCGGTCGTGCCGTGACGCCCCAGGCGTGCGCGGAAGGCGTCCAGGGCTGCGGTGTTGGCGTCGGCCGCCGCGTGGGTGAAGGGCGGTACGACGTAGAGCGCCTCGTCCATGCCGTGGCCGTTGATGGTGGTCTCACGCAGTTGTTGGCGCAGCCGGGCGTGGCACGTGCGCCAGGTGAGGCGCCCTGTCTGTGGGTGCGAGACGTTGAGTCGGGCCTGTTCCCAGAGCCAGTGCAGCAGTCCGAGCAGGCCGACGGAGCGCCGCGAACCGGCGTCGTCGCCGGTCTCCTCCGGCGCGGCGTCGTGGGTTGCAGGCTGGGCCAGGGTGCTGGTGAGGGGTGTAGCCAGGCGGATGGACACGCCGTGGTCGGTCTCCCGGATGGCTTGTGTGCTGTAGCGGTCGCGGCCGGACAGGCCGGGCCCGAGTTTATGGAAGGGGCAGGTGGGGTCGTGTTGTTCGCCTTCGCCAGGCCAGCCCGCGACGTGGTAGCGGCCCGCCCGGGTACAGCGGATCACCAGGCGCAGGGCGGGACGGCGGCACAGGCACCGGGCGTGGCCGACCTCGGCCCGGGCACGGGCGAACAGCGGAGCTGCCTGGGTGGAGTGTTCGCGCAGCCAGGCCAGTTGTACGGTGCGGCCCGCCAGTTGGATACATCCGGGGCCGTTTGTGGGTGTCATGTTCATCTGCCTTCAGCCGAGGGGGAGCCCGCGCCATGGGCTGAACTTCAGGTGCGGGGGTGTCGGTGCAGTGCGTGTCCGGGCGGCGTTGAGGCCGCGCGGTGTGGTGTTCAGCGGGTCGGGGGCCGGTGGCCGGGGCCATGTGTGTCGGGCGGGGGCTGCTGGCGCAGCGGCGAGTTCGGCGGCAGGAGGGCCGCGCGGTCGGCGGCGGTGCGGGCCCGCATCTGCTCCAGGCGGCGCTCGACGCGGGCATGGGTGTACAGGTCGATCGCGTCGGTGAGGTGGTCCCATTCCTCGCCGTCGAGGCCCGCGGGGCGCGGGCCCAGGACGTCGGGGCCTGCGCGGTGGTGGCGGCGCCGGTAGTCGCCGATGCCGGTGAGGAGCTTGGTGTAGGCGCGCTGCTCGTCCTCGTCGTCGTCGCCGGGGGCTGTGATTTCCTCCATCCAGGATTCGGGCAGGGGCTCGCCGGCGAGGACGGCGGCCAGGGCACGCCGCGCGAGGCGTGCATCGAGCGCTCCGTAGGAGAGGGGGGCGACGCCGAAGGGGTCGCGCAGGGCCGGGTGGTCGGGCAGGGGCCCGGTGGGCGGCGGCGTGTCGAGGTGGCTGAGGGTTGCTTCGATCATGACCGAGGCGGGGGCGTCGGGTGGCGGGAGGTGCACTGGGCGGCGGCGTCCGGACAGGGCGCGCACCCGGGCGTCCAGGTCGTCCCAGGCCGCGGCGTCCTGCGAGTCGGCGGGGCGCGGGCCCAGTCCGGGGGTGCCGGTGATGGCGTGGCGGGTGCGCCACAGTTCCACCAGTGCGGCGGTTGTGGCCCACGCGTGGCGCCTGCGGGGGGCGCTGGCGGGTGGCGGCGGGCCAAGAAGGCGGGCCCAGGCGGGCGGGGATCCGGCCAGGGTGTGGCCGCGGTCGGCCAGGGAGCGGGCCAGGATGCGGTGGCGCTCGGCGAGGTGTGTGACCCAGTGCTCGGGGGTGTCGGCGTGGACCAGGGCATGGGAGTCGGCGACCCAGTCGGGTATTTCACCACGGTAGTTGGGGCGGTGTGGGGCGTGGTCGGGCAGGCGTTCGCGCCACCGCAGCTCGGCGTAGATCTTGTCGGAGACGGCGTCGGCGCGGGCCAGCGCGGCACGCGCGGAGCGCTGGCGATCGGCCGTGGCGGTACGCCGGGTCGACAGGGTCCGCCGGATCGCGGCCAGTGAGGTGGCGCCGGGGGCGGCGCTGCTGGTGGCCCGCTCGCGCTGGAAGTCCTCGCGGGCGGCGTCGCGCCAGTTCAGGGCGCGGCGCAGCTGGGACTCGCGGGTGAGGGTGGCGATGACGTGCCGGGCCGTGTCGGAGAGCGGGGTCCTGATTCTCTGGGCGCGGCGGATCTGGGTGCGTACAAGGGCCAGTTGGGCGGCGAGTTCGCGGCGGGACAGTTCTCCCATGGGGCGCTGGTCCCAGGGGGGGTGGGTGTGGCCGGCGCGGGTGGTGACGTCGGTGGGCAGGTGGGTGAAGGCGGCGTCGGCGGCCTTGAGCGCCTCGCGGGCGGTGGCGCGGTGGGAGGCGGCGAGCCGGGTCAGGGTATGCAGTTGGGTCAGCGTGAGCCCGGCCAGGGGACGGGGTCGGTCCTCCTGCTGGGCTTCGGCGGCGTCCTTCAGGCGCTCGCGCAGCCGCCAGGTGAGCACTGCGGAGGGGTCGTCCGCATCGGCGAAGCCGCGCCTGGGCACGGTGGCGGACAGCAGACGGGGCAGGTCGAATCCGGCCCGTTCGGCGTCGTGGAGCGCGCGGATCAGGGCCGGGTAGGCGTCGGCGGCCATGAACCAGGCCGCCCGGTCGGTGCCGAGGGTATGTGCGAGAAGGCCGGTCAGCCGGGCGGTGGTGGCGCGCTCGGCGACGTCGGCGAATTCGGCGGACAACTGCCCGGGTGCGGCGACTTCTTGCTGCAACGCGGCGATCGACTCGGTCGCCGACAGCTGGGCGCGGCGTCTGGCTGCTATCGAGGCGAGGACGTCGTCCAGGCGGTCGCCGTCCTCGATCGCGACGTAGAGGCGGTTGGTGCGCGCCCCGCGGGTCAGCTGGACGTAGACGCCTTCGCGGTTGGAGCGGGCGGAGGCCAGCGCGTGCGAGGTGTCGACCGTCATGCCCTGGGAGCGGTGGATGGTGGAGGCGTAGCCGAGCTCGCACTGGGCGGCCATGTAGTTCGCGGGCAGGCGGATGCGGCCGCCGTGCTGGGTGTGGCGGACCACCACGTCCCCGCTGGGCAGGATCTGCTGGATGGCCCAGGTGTCGCCGTTCTTCACGAAGTCGCGCCCGCCGCGCACGGTCATGCGCCGCCGGTTGAGGCGGGTGACGATGACGTCGCCGAGGTGCGCGTGCTGCCCGGCCCGCAGGGCGGCGGACCGGGTGGTGTCGACGGTCCCGGCCTCGATGTGCCAGGCCTGGGCGCGCAGGTTGAGCTCGGTCACGGTCGCCGTGTCGGCGGCCGTCATCAGCGAGGTGAGCCCCTTGCCCAGGTCCTTGGCCCAGGCGGCGAAGACCATGTCGCACATCGCTTCGTAGTTTCCTGCGACGATCCGGCCCTTGTCCCGGTACCAGTCGAAGGCGGCCCGGTGGTCTTCACCGTCGCGAAGGACAAGGGAGGCGTCGGCCTCCCCGGCCACCCGGAAGCGGTGCAGCTGGTCGAGTTCGACGGCGGCGCCCGCCCGGGAGATGAGCCGCAGGGCTCCCCCGGCCTCGACGGCGGCGAGCTGGTGCGGGTCGCCGAGCAGGCGCACTACCGCGCCGGCGGCAGCCGCATCCGCGAGGATCCGATCGAGCAGGAGGGTGCCGGCCATGCCCGCCTCGTCGACCAGGACGACGTCGCCAGGTCGTAGCTGGAAGTCCTTGCCGACCGTCTTTCCGTCGGTCGCCCGGCCGCGCTGGTGCAGCCAGGAGTGCAGGGTGTGGGCGCGCGCATCGAGGTCGCCGCCGAGGACTTTCGCCGCGCGGGAGGACGGGGCGAGCGGGATCAGCCGGCCGCCGGCCGCGTCCACGGCCTTCGCCACCAGACGCATCGCCGTCGTCTTTCCGGCCCCCGCCGGTCCAAGGCCGGCCAGCAGCAGCTTCTCCGACAGGACGAAGGAGGAGGCCAGCGCGCGCTGTCCGGCGTCCATCGGGCCGCGGTTCAAGGCGGCGATACGGGCGAAGGTGCCGCGCCCGACCGGCGGGATCACGCTTCGGCGCGCGGCGGCCAGGAGCCGGTTCTCGGCCGCCAGAAGGGAGTGGGTGGTGTAGGTCTGCGACCCGATCGGCCGGTAGAGGGATGTGCCGTCTGCGCGCTGCAGCTCCGGGTGCGGCGGGTTGATCTCGGGCGGGGTGATGTCCAGACAGTCGACGTGGGCGAGTACCCGGTCGGTGATCTGCTCGGCTGCCTGAGGTTCAGCGGTGGCCCCGGCCAGGGTCCGCATCAAGTAGCGGCGCGCCTCGGCCAGGACGTGGCGGCGTCGGAAGGTCGTACGGCGCTCGCAGACCGCTGCCAGGACTTCCTCGGCCGCGGCGGCGAGGTCGAATGCGGCTGGGGCGGGCCGGGCTTGGGCGGCGGCCTGCGCGGTAGCCAGCAGATTGTCCACGGTGGCGCGGTCGGTGGCCGCGATCGCCCGGCGCCGCCAGTCGCCGAGCAGCTCGTTCAGGGAGCGGGCCTGACGCTTGGGCGGGCGGGTCTTCACGGTCGCCTGCCACTGCAGCCGGGTACGTGCGGGCCGCCCCGGCTGGCGGCCGTGGCGGCGCCGGTAGTCGTCGAACAGGGTGTCCGCCATGGTGCGCACTGCGTGGGAGCGCTGCGCGAACGCGGCGCGCAGACGCCGGTCGATGCCGACGATTTGCATCACCGGCCGCTGGCCGGGGGTGACCTCGACCTCTTCGGCGGCCAGGCCCAGGCGGGAGCAGACGAGCTCGAGGGAGCGCTGGTTGAACAGCTCGCTGGCGACCACGACATCGCGCAGCAGGAGGCGGGAGTCCAGGTTGCGCCATCGGCCGTCCGGCCCTTTCACACGCGGGGATATGACCGCGTGCTCGTGCACCATCGGATCGCCCGCACGGGATTCGTAGTGGAGGTAGACGGTCGCGAGCAGGCCGGGCTCGGCCCGCTGCTGGGCCACGCCGCCCGGGCCGGTACGGACCGCGAGCGCATGGTTCTCCAGCCAGGACATGGCCTCGGAGCGTGCTTGGGCCAGGACCTCAAGGACGATCCGCCGCACCTCGGGGCCGCCGAGCGCGAACAGCAGCGACAGCTCCTCGGAGGAGAAGGTGAGGTCGTAGCCGGTCAGTGCACGGCGTTGCGGGCCGGTTCGCGCGGCCAGGTACCGGCCGAGCTCGGCGCCGTCGGACGGGGCCCGGTGGTACTCGGCCTCGAAGGCACGCGCCGCACACTGCATCCGCAGGTTCTTCGTCTCAGACTTCGTCAGCGGGCGGCACAGCTGCTCACTGACACGCGCGAGGGCCTCCTCGATCTCCTTGTCGAGCGGGGAGAGTTCAGCAAGGCGCGGTACGGCCGGCCCGAGCTTGGCCGCCTTCATGGCCCGCTTGAGGGAGGCTCCTTCGCTCAGTTCGCGGGCCGCGATCACCTCGGCGTCGGGGTGCATGCCGAGTCCGAACAGGGCCCGCATCTGCGTGTCGCTCACGATGCCGGACAGCCCCAGAGCGCGGGCGGCCTGCCCGTGCCACACGCCGGGCGGCACCCCGGGCACGCTGGAGGACACCGTCAGCTCGGTGCCCTGAGCACCGTCGCCGAGGGCGATGTTGCGCCGGTAATAGCGCTCCCGCCCCGCGGTGAACGCGTTCGCTGTCATCCCCACGACGCCAGAAGATCACCGCGTTACAGGTCGGTGCGGGCCATGACCGGTGCGGAGCTCCGAACCTCCCAGGGCTCGAAAAACAACCTTCGAACGCGTCCCGCCCCAAGGGAAATCGGCCCTTGAGCACGGTGGCGCGTCAAAAGTGCCAGAGGTGTACTGCGACCGACCTGCCACCGGCCGGCGGCCACACACCCTCACCGTCATCGGCCCTCACCACCGGCCCGGCACCCGTGGCACCCACACACCACCGGCACCCACCGGCACCCCGGTTCAGGCAGCCCCCTCACCAGGACCGCCCCCGGCCGGAGCCCTCTCCCCCGCCGGGTTCGGACGTCGTCCCGTGAGCAGGACCGGGCGCAGCGACGGGTGTGCTACGGCCTGGGACGTGAACGGCTCCAGCGGGTTGGCAGGTGTGCGGGCGGCTGAGACTGGCGTGACGCGGCCCGCCACGGGGGTGGGCCGGTCGGCCGGGAGGTGGCTGCGGTGGCGTCAAGCCGGACCAAGGGCAAGGGGAAGAACAGCGAGCTGCTGGCACGCCGGAAGGCGGCGTTGGAGCGTGCTGCGGAGCGGATGGCCGAGCGGCGGCGGGTGGCGGAGGAAGCGGAGGCCGAGCGGCTGCGCCAGGAGGCGGCGTTCGATGACCTGGTGGCGGACTTCGAGTTGGCAGTGGAGGACGAGGCTGTGGCGGCCTCCGAGGTGGAGGAGGAGGTGGCTCGGGTGCGTGAGCGCGGCCAGGTGCGGATCGACGCGGCGAAGGTGGCGGCGGCGCGGGTCGTGCTGGCGATGGGCAAGGCCGGGGAGACGGTGGCCGGGTGCGGGCACCGGCTGGGTGTGGGGGCAGAGCGGATCAAGGAGCTGCGGCGGCTGGGGCGTGAGGACTCGGCCGGGGAGGGCTCGGAGACGGCACTGGGGAAGGTGAAGGCGGACGCCTCGGAGAGGGCGAGGGTGCCGGAGAAGGCGAAGGCGGGCGGGCCGGGCGGGGAGCAGCAGCTTGATGGTGTGCGGGCGCCGGGGCAGGCGGGCGCGGTGTCGCGCGGCGAGGGTGCGGCTGCGGCCGCCGCTCCTGCGGTGACTGCTCCGGCTGCTCCTGCGGTTCCTCCGGTCGCTCCTGCCCAGGATGTTCTTCCGACCACTCCGCCGGCCGGGCCCTCGGGGGCGCCGGGAGGTGTGGGCGGGGCACGGCCGGGGTGGCCGGAGTCGTCGCGGTGAGGCGGGGTGCGGGTATGGAGCGGCCCCGGCTACCGCGGGGGCGGTGGCCGGGGCCGGGGGTCGGGGTTCAGCTGGGCTGGTTCGACCAGGGGGCGGCTGGCCGCTGGGGCGCGGCCGGCTGGGGGGCCGCCGGGGTCTGCTGCTGGGTGGGATAGGCGGTGGGCGCGGCGGGCTGCTGCTGTTGCCAGGTGCCGGGCGCGGGGGCCTGCTGTTGGGGGACGTGGCCGGTGAAGCGGCCGGGGTCGATGTCCTTGAGGTAGACGATGACGGTGGCCTGGTCGGCGACGAAGATGCGTTCGTGGATGCCGGGCGGGGTGAGGACCCACACGATGGTGTCGCGGCGCTGGGAGCGGCGGATGAGCGGCGGGGGGAGGGTGACCTCCTCGGTGTTGTCGGTGTCCGGGTTGGTCTCGGGGACCGTGATGTGGTCGACGGCGCTGAAGAGTCCGGCGTATTGGGCGAGTTCGTTGATGGTGGTCTCGTGCTTCACGGCGCTCCCCCCTTCTGGTTGTGGCCTGGCCTGCTGGTTCGTTCGGACGCTAGGCGGCCTGGGGGGCGTGTGGGGCGCGGGTGGGGTATGGGTGCCGGGAGGCGGGATACGGGTTGGGGTGGCGGGTGCCTCAGGCGGGAAACACGGGGGCGGCCCCGCGCCGGACGGGTGTCCGGCGCGGGGCCGCAGGGTGGTGCGGGGGTTACTTGGTGGTCATGGTGAGCTGCATGCCCTCGTCGTCGTAGGCGATGTGGAGCAGGAAGTGGGTGGCGTTGTCGGCGGTGGCGGTGCGCAGCATGTCGATCAGGGCCGGGCCGTCGCCGGGGGTGGTGGTGAGGTCGAGGGTTTCGTGGAGGTCGTCGCCGCCGAGGACGGTGGAGGGGTCGGAGCCCGGTCCCCAGGTGTCGGCGAAGGCGATGTGGCGCCAGTGGCCTTTCTCATCGCGGGCGTTGGGGGTGTTGTCGATGCCGTTGCTCATGAGGAAGGTGCCGTCGCCCTTGATCCACCACAGGCGGGGGTGTGCGTCGGTGTCGCCGGGGCCGAGGGCGTGCTTGGGTGCTGCGATGGCGTGCTCGGCGGCGGAGAGGACCTGGTCGAGGGGGAAGGTGAGGGTGCAGTCCTGTTTGGCGGTGGGCCGGTAGGCGTCGCCGAGGACTTCGCGGAGCAGGGCGTCGAAGTACTCGGGGGTGCCGGGCTGCGGGTCTGCTTCGGTGGTCGGGGTGTGCTGGTTCATGTCGGGGTCCCTGTCGGTCGAGCTGGATGGAGGTGTGCGGGGCCGCCTGTGGCGTGGTGCTGGGGCGGGCGCGGCAGGGGTGACGGTGGGATGCCGGGGGGTTAGCCGGGCAAGGCACGGCACTGTGGGGTGGGGTATGCGGGCGGCCCCGGGCCGGGGACAGGTGTCCGGCACGGGGCCGCTTCTGGGGCGGGCGGGTTACTTGTGGGGGGCGCGGTTGAGGCAGGCGTCGATGCTGGGAGCGGTGCAGCGGGGCGGGCAGGGGGACGGCGCCAGGTTGGTGAGGAGGTCGCGGACGTCGTTGGTGCCCTTGGCCGTCTTCGTGGTGAGGGGGTCCGACGGGTAGGTGAGCGTGGCGCGCAGCACCTTGCCGGAGCGGGCCCCGATGATGACGTGGCCGTTCACGCCGTGCGGGCCGCGGGCGGCCAGGCGGAGCAGATGGACGGCCTTGCCTGTCTTCCAGGTCAGGCGTAGCTCCTTGGATGCGGCCAGGTCGACGATCCGTTGCGTGTATGTGGTGAGCCCGTGCGGGGCGATGGGAACGTCGGCGCGGAGGGTGTGCAGGTCTGTGGCGTCGTCGCCCAGGGTGATCGTCAGGGTGTTGTGGCCGTCGCGATGGGCGCGGATCAGATCGGAGTGCAGGCACTGCCTGGTGTTCGGGTCGTGCAGCGGGAATGCGTCGATCACGCGGTCGTCGGCGCCGAGAATGCCGGATGCGTCGTCACCGCCGGGCCCGTACCCCTGGGCGAACACATCGCGGGGTGCGCCTGGGTGGGTGGAGTTCCCGGTCAGGTACGTGCCGCTCCTGTCGCGTAGCCACCACAGGGCGGCGTGGACGTCTTCCTCGTTCTGGCACTGGTCGTAGGTGGCGCGCAGCGTGTGGCGTGGGGCGAGCATCGAATGGGTGGCGACGTCGAGGACCTCGTTGAGGGCAAACCTCAGGGTGAGCATGTGGTGTTGGCCTATCCGTTCGGGTGCTGCGGGATTCGTGGGCGGCGGAGCGGGGGCGGGAGCGCCGGGCGGACACGAGGGGCGGGTCACGGCGAGTTGGGCGTCTCGGCGTGAGGTGTCGCCGCCGTGTGCGCGGGGTGGCCCCGCCCGGCGGCGGGGTGCAGGACGGGGCCGTGGCGCGGGAGGGTCAGCGGCGGCGAGGAGCGGCGCGGGTTCCGGCGAGGTTGACCAGGGCGGTGGGCTCCGGGACGGCGGAGAAGCCGGTCGGGTCGACGCTGAGGTGGACGATCCAGTGGTCGGGGCCGGTGACCTTGATGACGTCGCCGGTGGAGACGGACCGGATGTCGTTGGGCCAGGTCTGGCCGTTGTCGTCGGGCCCCTGGTGATTGCCGACGGTGTAGGCGGCGTCGGCGGCGCCCTCGTGGGTGCGGATGCGGTCGCTGGCGTGGAAGACCAGGCGCAGGGGGCTGCCGTCTCGGCGGGTGGCCTCGGCGAGCGGGTGGCCCAGCTGGTAGCCGTCGAAGTTGTGGGGCGCGGTGTTCATGTAGACGGTGGCGGTGTACGCGGCCGGGGCGGGGGCGGTGTCGACGGGGGCGGCATCGACGGTGTCGATGCGGGCGGTGACGGTGAGAGGGCGAGTCACGGCGGTCGTCATGGGGGTGGTACTCCCATCGGGGTGGGGCTGGTTGATGGGGTGACGGTGCGGTGGCGGCCGGTTAGCCGGGCAAGCCGTGGCGGACCGACGGACGGACGGCGAGGGGGTATGGGTGCGGCCCCGTACCCGGGCTGTGGGGTCCGGGTACGGGGCCGTTGTGGGAGAGGGAGTCAGTCGTAGCAGGGGCCCGCGAGGGTGGGGCCGTAGCTGTCGCCGGGCTGGCCGGCTGCCTGGGGACCGCCTCCGGAGTGGCCAAGGACGATCCACTCGCGCACGGGGTAGTAGCCGGTGCAGTCCGGGAGGCACGGTTCTTCCTCGTGGCCGAGGAAGTTGCCGCCGCACGCGCAGGATTCGGACCACTCGGTGACGACCCGGCGAGGGGTGGGCGGCTTGAGCTCGGCGAGGTTGCGCTCGATGTGCTGCCGTATCGCGGGGTACGGGGTCTCGGCGGCGCGGCGCAGCATGCGCTGCCGCTTCTGGGTGTAGGTCACGGCCACGGGCTCTTTGTGGGCGGGGGCTTGAGGCGGCCCGAGGGGGCGGGAGGGGGCACCGCTCCCCCGGGCCGGTGTGCTGACCATGGCCGGGTGTGGGGCAAGGGCCGCAACCAGGCGGCTGTTCGGGCACGGTCGGCCGCCGGGCCGGCGGTGCGGCGGTGGCCCCGTCCCCCGGCCAGCCGAACGGGCGGCGGGCGGCGGGCGGCCGGGGTACGGGAACGGGAACGGCCCCGCACCCGGGGACGTGGGCCGGGTGCGGGGCCGTTGCGGGAGAGGCATGGGGATGGCCCCGCCTCCGCAGGAGTACGCGGTGACGGGGCCGGGGGTGGAGAGTGAGGTGTCAGGTGAGGATTCCGGCAGCGGTCGCTGCGGCGAGCCATCCCGCGTACTCGTGGGTGAGGCCGTCGTAGAGCTGATCGTCGGTGACGGTGTGCGGGTTCGCGGCGTGGAAGAACGATGCGTTGTCGACCTTGCGTCCGCGGCGGAGGCCGTCGAGCTTCTCCAGGAACTCGACCCGCCCGCCGAAGCCGACGAACGCCCAGAAGATCGGGAGCTTGGAGGCGTCCTTCAGAGCGCGCTCGGTGGCTCGCCTGTCGTTGGGTGCGCCGTCGGTCTGGAAGATGACGAACGCGGGTCCGGCCTGTCCGCTGGCGCGGTAGTCGCTGATGACGGCATTCATCGCGGCGACGTAGTCGGTTGTCCCCCACGGGGTCCTGCTGTGAGTGCGGTCAACGATTCCCGCGTAGTTGTGGAGGTCTGTAGTGATGGGGGTGTGGGCCTGGGAGGCGAAGTAGATGAGGGGGACGTTGCCGTCGTCGTCGAGGTTCGCGGACAGTCCGAGAGCCTGCTCGGCGAGGCGCTGCACACTGCCGTCGGCGTAGAAGTTGCTCATGCTTCCGGAGTGGTCGAGGACCAGGTACACGGCGGCGCGCTGCCCGGTCAGTCCAGCCTTTTCCAGGGACACGGCGGCGGCCTTGGTGAGGTTGACGAGGCTGCCGGGGATCTTGTCGAGGCTGATTGCCGGGCCCCGGCCAGTGGGGGCCGGAAGCTGGGTGGTGGGTGCGGTGGTGTTCTTGCCGAACAGGTTCATGAATTCTCTCCGTACGTTGTTGGGCGGTGCGTCCCGCAGATGCGGGGCGCAGGGTGAAGATTCGGGCTGGGGGCTGCCGGGCCGTTGCGGGTGGTGACTGGCGGCGGGCTGATGTCAGCTTGAGGGCGCAGCGGGCTAGCGGCGCAAGGTCGTTGGCTGGAGGTCCGGTGGACGGGAGCAGGTGAACAGTTGTCAGCGCACCCGTCCCGCCAGGGGGCAGCGCCGGGGGGCAGGTGGCGGGGAGACCGACCGGTGAAGTGGGGGGCGACGAGAGGGGCGGCCTGGTCGGCGCGGGCGCGGAGGAAGCGGCGGGTGACTGGGCGGCGGGGGTAGTTACTACGGGATGGCGTCCCAGTCGATGCGGGGCGCGCCGCCCGCGAGTTGGGCGAGCGCGGCGAGCACTGTGCTTGCCCTGGTGCAGGAGGCGAAGAGCCGTCCGGCGTCATTGCCGGTCAGGTCCAGTTCCCGCTGGGCGACGATCCAGACGGGCAGGGGCTGGCTGCCGGGTGTGTGGGCGAGGGTCCGGGTGGCGCGGCTGCCGTGGGAGTCGGCGGGATCGTCGGCGACTTCGAGAGTGTGGCCGGTGAAGTGGGCGGCGTATCCGGCGGCGTCCAGGGTCGTCCTGCACGGGGAGTCGGCTTCGTGGGGCGGGGTGTTGGGGTGTAGGAGGGTGGTCCCGCGAAGCCAGGCAGTGGGGTCGTAGTGGTGGGGGTGGGTGAGGATCGCGGTCCGGATACGGGCTGCGAGCTCGGGGTTCGGCATGCTCGGGTTCCCTCTCATTTGGGCGGGGTGCGCTGAGGTACGTTGCCGCGCGGGGGCCTAGTCGCGTACCGCCGGGACCGTGCTGCGGACGGGCCAGGCCGCCGACTGCCGCGGTCGGAGCTGCGGCGGGCGGCGGTCTGGCGCCCCCGTGGGCTCGGGGCTGGAGTACCGGCGTGCTGAACGTCGACGGCGGGGGCGGGTCGGCAGTCCTGGCCGGAGTGGTTCGGCCGTGAGGGGCGGGGTCGGGGTGGGGCCGGTGTCTAGGTGGGGATGGCGGCGGCCTGGGTGCGGTCGAACGCGGCGGCGTTGAGGGCGTAGGCGTGCCAGTTGTGTTCGCCTGCGCGGCGGGAGCCGCGGGCCATGGCGAGGTGCTCACGGTGGCGGCGGATCCAGAAGGCGCGGGTCTTCATCTCCTGGGCGATGCGGGCGGCGGAGCGCTCGTCTTCCGCCCGGCGCTCGTCGATCACGTTCTGCACGTGTTGGAGGGAGGTGGTGTAGCTGGCCTGCCGGGTGCGCTCGGTGGCGGCGAGCAGTGCCGGGGCGTGGCCGAACATTGCCTGGTTGAACGCTGAGTCGGTGAGGTGGCGGCCGGCGTAGCTGTAGTACCGCTGGATGGTCAGGGGGTGTGAGGCCGCGACGTGGTCGGTGATGACCTCCAGCACGGCCGTCCCGTGCCGCAGGGCGGTGTCCAGGGTCTGGATGATCGGTGCGAGCTGGGTTTCGGCGTCACCGGCGAGGACCATGCCGTCCCCGGCGTAGAGGATCTCGGTGCTGTGGACCGTCTCGATGCCGTTCCAGACATGCTGGATGCTGATGAACTTGTTGCCGGGGGCGTCGTAGGCGATGGCCGTGTGGAGGTGGGTGCGTCCGGCGGTGGTCTTGGTAAGCGTGATGGCCATTGGCTTCCTCGGGTGGCGTGTGACCTGCGCGGGGGCTGGGCTTCGTGCCGGGCCGTGGGCGTCCTTGGTCGGGGGTGGGCGGCCGGTCGGAAGAGGGGGCGGGAGGGTGGTCACCGCTCCCCCGGGGCCGGTGGGCTGACTGTGGCCGGGCGTACGCCAATACCTGCAACTCCTGATGGCGCGGGCTCGGCGTCGGGGAGTCGGCGCATCAGGAAGCGACGGGCGCGAGCGGGGCGCGGCGAGGGTGCCGCGCCCCGGCGGGTGGGAGGGGTTACGCGGTGAGAACGGCGGCGCGGGCGGCGCACTTCTCGGCGGCCAGGCGGCGGGCGGTGGGGAGGTCCGGGGCGAGCGGCGAGCGGACGACGTAGCGGTCGTTGCGATGGGTGTTGACGTTGCGCTCCCAGTCGCGGACCTGCGTCCAGGCGTGGCCGCGCGGGTTCCGGCAGGGGTAGCGCTGCTGGTAATACGGGTCGGTCGCCCGGGGCGAGCACGCCTCGCACGGCCACCCCAGGGCCGATGCGTTCGAGCCGCTGAGCGTGCCGTCCGCGTTGAGGACACAGGCGAGGTAGACGCGCCCGATCTGCACGTCTGCGCCGTCGGGGAGCTGCGCTGCGAGGAGCTGCGCGGCCTCCAGTTCGGCGAGCGCTTCGCGGAATGCGCGGTGCGCGTCGTCCAGGCCGGGTTCCCACTGGCCCGGGTCGTCCATGACGGTGCGCGCCTCCACGTACCGCTCCCATGCGTCGGCGGGGTCGGGCAGGTAGGCCAGGTGTCCGGTCCGGGTCACGGCCCACACGGTCGCACCGTCCAGGTCGATGTCCCGGGCGGTGATCCAGCTGCCGCACGGGCAGCGGAACGTGTGGTCCGCAGCGGCGGTGAAGGGGTGGGTGCCGCACTCGGCGCAGATGATGACGGTCACGCACTCGGGGAGCGCGGGGGCAGGGGTGCTCGTGGGCATGGGCGTCTCCAGACGGGGTGAGCAAGACGGGAAGCGGACCGGGCCGGGGGGCGGGTTGGTGGTCACCGCTCCCCCAGGGGCCGATGCGCTGACCATGACCGGGAGCGCCCTTACAGCCGCAACCCGCACGGGCCGGGCCGGCGGGCTGGCCGAGGGCGGGCGGCGCGTTCAGCCCGCCTGGGGGGTGTAGGTGTGCGGGGCCAGGAGGGTAAGCACTTCTGCGATGGGCTCGATCATGTCCGAGGGCAGGAACGCCTTCTTGAGGGCGGCGAGGGCGTCGTGCGGGGCCATGTCCTGGATCTCGTATATGAGGTCGGAGTCGTCGGGGTCGTCGGATGCCACTTCCCGCGCATCCCGCAGGATCGCGTCGAACAGGGTGTGCGCGGCGTCGGCGGCGGTCTCGCCGGGGGCCGGGGGCGGGGTGCTGTTGGTGAGGGCGGTGATGTGCGGGGCGACGCGGGCGGCGGCCTGGTCGGCACGTGCGTGGAGTTCGGCGTCGCAGAGGCGGCGTACCAGGAGGTGGGTGCCCTGGTCGGTGACCTCGTAGCGGGGGTGGTTGTGGCGCAGGACGGTCTGCATGAGGCTGTGGTCGCGGTCGCGCTGGTAGTCGTCGGGGCCCAGGGCGGTGAGTTCGACGACCGGGCCGAGCTCGGGGTGCTCGGTTTCGCGGGCGGTGTAGCCGTGGCGGGGGGTGTCGGTCGGGGTGGTGTGGCGCAGGCGGGTCAGGTCGAACGGCTTGAAGTAGCGGGCGATGGTGTTCGCGCGGGCGGGGCGGGCGGTGGTGGAGTGGCGGATCGGTGTGCGGCGTTCGGCGTTGCCTTCGGCGTTGGTGTGGGGGGCGGTGAGGGGGGCGATCGTGTACGTCATGTACGGGGCGAGGTGGGCGGCGGCCCAGGCGCGGGCGTCGTCGGGGGTGGTGAACGGGCCGTAGGGGTGGAGGGCGACCTGGCTACCGGTGCGGTCGGGTTCGGTGGCCACGATCATGAACGTGCTGGTGAAGGCGCCGCCGACGAACTGGGCGTCGACGGTGCCTATCGGGTTCTGGTCGAGGTCGAGGAGGGTCGTCAGGTGCAGGAACATGCCGGGCTGCCTTCCAGAGGTGGGGGCCGCGGGGCTCCGAGGGCGGGCTGTGCGGCGGGGTGGTGACACTGTCAGGGCGCAGCCGGCAACACCGGCAACCCTGACGGGATACCGGGCGGGCGCCCCGACCAGCGCGGCGGAGGGGCAGCGGAGGCGCGGGGCGGCGGGATGTGGGGGCGGACGTGACATGACCCGCCCCCGTGTGAGGGGGCGGGTCATGTCGGCGGCGTGCTGCGTGTGTCAGCTGGCGGAGCGTCCGGCGATCAGGCGGCTTCCATCCCCGCGAGAGGACGGGAGCCGGGCAAGACGGGGCTCGCGACGGTGCGGATACAGGCCGGGGCCGGAGGGGTCAGCAGACCTTGAAGCCGCCACGAGCCTTGGCGCGCTCCAGGTAGGCGATCCACTCGATCCAGTAGCTGGTGCAGTCGTCCTCGTCACCGAGTTCGGCGGCGAGGAGGGTCTTCACCCGGTCTGCGCCGTGGGTCCGGTAGGCCGCGAGCGCCGCTTCGATCTCCTGCGGGGTGACGAGCCACCCGTCGTTCGATCCGAGCTTGTGCACGGCGATCCCGGACGCGGGTTCCAGATACCAGGTGAGGTGAGCATTGAGCTCCATGACGTAGGTGGCAGCCGCCGTCTTGATCGGGAGTACGTCAGCCACCTCGGGGTTCGTCTCCTCTTCGGCGGCGTCGACGTCTTCCCATGTCACGCCGTCCGGCAGATCAGGGAAGCGGGGCTTCTGGTATCCGGTGACGAGCATGCCCAGCTCGTCCATGACGGTCCGGTACGCGCCCATGCCGTGGATGTTGAGACGGAAGTACGAGGTGTGAGCCGTCTGCATCGCCTCGTACGCCTCGTCGACCTTCTGCTGAGCGGCCCGATATCCGGGGTGCGACACCGCCAGGTGTCGCATCACCTCGCCCGCCTCGATCATGATCTTGGTCAGGGCGGCGGGCTGGTCTTCCTGCTTCATCCGCGCCTTCGCAGCGTCCAGGCGCTGTCTGGCCGCCTGGTACTCGGCCAGACCATGCGGGAGTTCGTCACGCTCGCGCACCGCTTCGTCAAACGCCGCACGTGCCGTCTGGTAGGCGGCCTCTTCCTTGGCGGTCATCGGATCGTGGATGTACATGTCGTAGCCCATGACGGGTCTCCTCAAAGGACGTGGAATTGGCTGTGTGCGCGGACGCCTCGGTCAGCGAGGGCTCTTCGTACGCGCGGTGCGTGCAGCCGGGTCGGCTGGCTGATGGCGGCCCGGCGGGCGGGTTGGTGATCACCGCTCCCCGGGCCGGCCGGTGTGCTGACCATGGCCCGGGGCCGGGCAAGGGCGGCAACCCGCAACCCTGCGGGGCGGGCGCGGGCGGGCGCGGGCGGGCGTGGCGGGGGTTCGCTGTGCCCGCGTGGGGCGGGGCTGCCGGGCAGGCCGACCCCAACTGCCCCAGCCCGCCTCACGGTCGGCGCGGGCACGGGCGCGGTCGGCGCCCGCGCGGTGCGGCGGGGTCAGGGCGCCGGGGGGCGCGGGCGGGACCGGGCCAGGGTGTGCGGCAGGACAACGGCCCCCTGCCTCTCGCAGAGGCAGGGGGCCGGGTTGGGGGTCAGGCGAGGCGGGTGACGGTGATGTCGCCCGCGCGCCGGGAGTCGTCGAAGAGAGCGGTGGCGAGCGCCTTGGGGATGTCCGCCTCGGTGGTGTGGCCGGGGACGATCCGGACGGTGCGGCGGAGGACCTGTCCGGCGTGCTGCTCGGCGAGGCCGGGGCCGGTGGCGCGGAAGTACACGGTGCGGCTGTAGGGCTTGCTGTCGTCGGGGGCAGGGAAGAGCGCGTACCGGGCGCGGCCTGCCCGGTCGGTCAGGCGCAGTGCCGTGTGGGAGGCGAGCGCGAAGTCGGCCCACGTGGAGCGCGCGGCGGGGACGGTGGCGATGACGAACGTGTTGCGGGCGGCGGTGGTGGTGACGTCGGTGAACCCGGCGGTGGTAAGGCTCTTGAGGGCGGTCGCGCGCAGGTCGTCGAGCGTGGTCACGGTCATGGGGAGGCTCCGGGGAACTGGGCGGGGGCGGTGGCCCGCAGGCGGGTGGGGTGGGTGCCGGTCGCTGTGGTGGCCGGGCGGGTTCACCATCGGGGCGCGGCCGGCAAGAACGGCAACCCGGATGTGATATCGAACAGGCGCCTCGACCGGCGCGGCGGAGGCGCGGGGCGGGTGCGCGTACGACGGGGTACCGGCCGGGCGCGGAGCGGCGGTCAGTTGGTGGGGGCGTGGGTCTGCTCAGAGTTGTTGCCGTGCCGGTCAGTGCGAGTGAGATGTGCACCGATCAGGTCGTCAACTGCGGCCAGCAGGTCCGCTGTCGGCTTCGTCCCGTCCAGTACGAGCCCGGCCCGGTGCCGGGAGGGGGCGACGTGTTCTGCGTGGCGCTCGCGGCCGCTGAGCAGGTAGTTGCGCAGGGAGATCAGCGGGTCCTGGTGCTGTACCTCGATCTTGCGCACCAGCTTGCGGGCCAGGCGGATGTCGTCGGGGGCGTCGACGTAGACCTGCCAGGTGGCATGGCTGACGATCTTGGGCAGGGCAAGAGCGAACAGGCCCTCCACCACGACCAGCCGGTGGTCGCCGCTGGTGGCGGCCGCATCGACCGCGGCGGCCGCGGCGGTCTCGTCGATGGACCCGGGGTGGTTCCAATCCAGGATGTCGGCACCCGTGGCGCTCACGGTGCGCATCCCGCGCTGCGGGTCGTTGGCGGGCACGTAGAAGTCGTCCAGGTGGATGAGTGCCACGGCCTCGGGGCGGCGGCGTGCCAACGCCCGCGCGAGACTCGACTTGCCCGAGGCGGTGCCGCCGGCGACGGCCAGCACGGGCCGTCGGTGCCCTGCGCTTGGGGCCCACGTGTTCCGCACGGGTGTCCCTTCTGCCGGGCCGGGGTGTCCGGCGGCCGGGCCGCCGTGCTCGGCGGTTGTGGTGGTGTCGGATGCGGTCATGGCTGCTGCCCTCCGAGGGGTGGGGTGCGTCCGGCGCGGAGATGTCCGGCCGCTGGCGGGCAGCGTGTTCGGCACGCGGCCTAGACCTGCAACCCGCACCCCCCCTGGGGGCTGTCACCGGTTAGGGCAAACCCCGACGTCCCTGACGAGGGTCCTTAGGCCGGAGGAAACGCACGTGCGGTCTGCCCCGGGGGTGTTCCGGGGCAGACCGCACGGTGGTTGCTGGTATGGGGGTGCCAGGGGTCAGGTCGCCGACTTCGAGACCGTGCGCTTGGCCGCCTTGCGGCGCATGCTCTCCCGGCGCAGTGCCGGGAAGACGAAGCCCATCAGGCCGCCGTAGAAGGCGACGACGTACCAGGGCTTTTCCTGCCAGATGGCCGCGACGTTCAGCGCAAGGACCACGACCGACGCGGTCATCAGCTGGGTCATACGGCTCCCCAGGTCCAGCGCCCAAGTCAACGCGGTGAATACGAGAGCAGCGAGCAGGACGGCATCAACAATGTGCGCCATGACAGGTAACTCCTTCGGCTGTACCCGGTGTTCGGGCTGGTCGGGCCGGTGTGGCCCGATCCGGTGGGCACACCATGAAGTCGCGGCCGGTAAGCCGCGCAACACCAGCCGGGTAGCAGCCGTCACCCCCGGAAACCCGCCGGACCAGAGCAGACCGGACACCGACAACACGCACGGCACGCAGCGGGGCGACGGGGCGGCGGGAACGGCACGGACGGCGGGAACCAGCTCAGGAAAGGACCGCGCGCGGCGTGGACTGGGCACGGCGCCGGGCAGGACGTGAGTGTCCGCTGGCGGGTGTGCGGGGAGGGGTGCGGCTGAGGCCCGTACTGCCGGGTGGCGGTACGGGCCTCGGGGGCGGGGCTGG